>JBCDCL010000184.1:0-6300 GCA_039182175.1 Planctomycetota bacterium | reverse complement strand
GCTTGGTATCCTTATCCCGCCGAGCATCATGCTAATCATCATGGCGGATCGACTACGGCTGTCAGTAGGCGATCTTTTCCTCGGGGCGATCGGCCCGGGGATCGCACTAGCCGCTCTCTACGCCGCCTTCATCGTCTGCTGCGCGATCTTTCGGCCGTCTTCCGCTCCGTCGGCGTCGAAAGATAGCGATGGCGAATCCCCGCTCCAAGTGGCGTCCCTACTCTACGCCATCGTCCCGACTCTCGGCTTGATCCTGCTGGTACTAGGCTCGATCTTCTGGGGCATCGCAACGCCGACCGAAGCGAGTGCCCTGGGAGCCATCGGCGCCCTCGGCCTCGCTGCACTCAACGGTCAAGCGAAGCTTGCGGTCGTGCAGGAAGCGCTCGAAGAGACGATGAACACGATGGGGTTTCTCTTCGCGATCTTTATTGGGGCGACTTGCTTTTCGCTCGTCCTCCGCCTGCTTGGAGGAGATGATCTGATTGCCGACGCCGTGCAAACGTGGCAGGCAACCAACTACATCAAAGTAGGCGCCATCCTCTTCGTGGTGTTTCTGCTTGGTTTCTTCTTGGAATGGATCGAAATTACGCTGATCATTTTGCCGATCGTCGGCCCCGTAATCCTCGGCATGGAATTCCCCTGGGTCGAGCGATCGGGCATGGACCCGACATCGCGGCCGGCTCTTGTGTGGTTCTGTGTGTTGTTCGCGGTGACGCTACAGACTTCGTTCCTTACACCGCCGGTTGGGTTTGCGTTGTTCTACGTCATGGGTGTAGCACCCAAGCAAGTCGACATTGGCGATGTCTATCGCGGCGTCCTGCCATTCATCGCGTTGCAACTGGTCGCAATCGCATTGTTGCTGTGGTTCCCCCAACTCGTGCTCTGGCTGCCCGCCTTAAAGACCTAGCTGTGCATTCATTCAATCCGATGTCGCTACCCGGCAATGCACTTAAGATATGACAACAACTGACCCATCCATGCCACACTCCGCTGATCGCAGTCAGCCTCTCGCGGAATACCGAGTCCTTGACTTGACAACGTTTTTGTCCGGTCCTTACTGCACGCAGGTTCTTGCAGACCTGGGAGCGGATGTCGTCAAGGTCGAATCTCCAGCCGGCGATAGCAGTCGGCATATCCCGCCGCACTTCGTTGGGGACGACAGCGCTTACTTTCTCGCAAACAATCGCAATAAGCGTTCGTTAGCGGTGGACCTGAAACACCCGCGGGGTGTTGAACTGCTGCGTCGCCTGATCAACTCCGCCGATGTCGTCGTTGAAAATTATCGTCCGGGAGTATTGGCACGACTAGGAATCGATGTCTCGGAGCTTCTCGAACAGCAGCCGCGGCTGATCTGGGCGTCGATCAGTGGCTTTGGACAAAACGGTCCGAACCGCGATCGACCAGCTTACGACATGATCGTACAGGCGATGTCCGGCGCCATGAGTTTAACCGGCGAGCCCGGCAGACCCGCCGCGCGGCTAGGAATCCCGGCAGGCGATACGGTGGCGGGGCTTTACGCGGCGATCGCAATTAACGCGGCCCTTGCGGACCGGGAACGCACCGGACACGGCCGCCAAATCGATGTTGCGATGCTCGACTGTCAACTTTCGATGCTGTCTTACCAGAGTGCCTACGCATTGATCGGCGGAGTCACGCCCGGGCCACAGGGAGCCGGCCATGACTCAATCCCAACCTATCGCTCCTTCACCGGTCGCGATAGTCGAGAGTTTGTCGTCACCGCAAACACCGAAAAAATGTGGCTCGCGATGTGCCGGGTGATCGAGCGCGAAGTGTTAACCAATGACCCTCGCTTCACCGATGGCAAGTCGCGACACCGCAATCGTGAAGAGCTGTGGGGCATTCTCGAACCCTCCTTCGCAGAACGCGACGCGAATGAATGGGTCGATCGACTCGTCGAGGCGGGGGTGCCGGCAGCCATGATTAAGAACGTACCGGAGGCACTGGAAGAGGCACGCACATCGGAACGCGACATGATTTGCGAGATGAAGACCAACGAAGGACGGTCGATCGAAGTCGTTGGCAATCCGATTCATTTCGTAGACGGGCAATCCGACGCGAGGAGGGCGACCTACCCACCAACGCTCGGAGCCGACGCATCGAGCATCTTTGCCGATTGGCTCGAAGCCGACGCGTCGCGGTTGGCAGAGCTTTTCGACACCGGCGTCCTGTCGGCCAGCGACGACAGAGTCAACGTCACTACGCAAGCGGCAAAGGGCTCAGCGTCGTGACGTATCACGAGGAATATGTCGAGCTTTCGTCGTCGCCCGATCCGCTTCGGACGCGCTGGCTGACTTATCAAAACGGTGAGCGTACGTCCGCGACGATACTAGGCCTGCACATGTTAGGACTCGGCGCTGAGTCATTCTCAGGGATTGCAGAATCACTTGCCGCCTTCGGCTTAGACTACAAACTCCATTGCTACGACCAACGCGGTAATGCATCAGCGGCTATTCAACCACCGCAGTCCTTTCGGCAATGGGTTGAGGACGCTTTATCAGCTCTCGATCGAATCTCAGACGAGCGTGTCCACCTTGTGGGAGCATCCCTCGGTGGATCGGTCGCCGCCTCGCTAGCCGCCGAGATCCAAGAAAACCGAATTGCGTCGCTGACGTTGATCGCAACTCCCGCCGCGGCACAACCGGCATTCACTGACCGAGCTTGCGCGGAACGTGAGGGTACACTCGATCGGATCGAGAAAGAGACGATTAAGCGCTGGTTCGGAGACGCAGGCAACTCGACCGTAGTGGAAATGGCAAGGCAGTCGATCCGGCGAATGACTGCGCGTGGACATGACAGCGCTTGGCGGGCCTTCGCACAGTTTGACGGATACGCGAAGATAGCGCGTCGGCTGCCGGCAACGCTCTGCATCGCCTTTGCGGATGACGTTTCAACGCCACCTGGTGAAATGGACCTCATCGCCGAGCAGCTTCACGCCGCTGGCCGGGCAGTCCGCAGAGTGGATATTTCCGGCGCCGGGCACGTCGGTATGCTGTGCAAGCCTGCGGAAGTCGCCGCACTAGTCATCGATCACATCCGAACCAATCCCTAGTCATCGCGTGTCGGAACGACTGCTATGAGCGTTGAAAAGTCTGACTTTCTTGGCGATCTGCGAGATCGTGTCGTTGTCGTCACCGGAGGGGCATCAGGCATCGGGCAAGCCACGGCCAAGCTCTTCGCAAGGCTGGGAGCGAAAGTCGGCGTCCTTGATCAGGAGCCCAGCGGCATTCCACCAGAGTGCACATCGCTTATCGCGAGCGTTTCTGACCAGGCCGCCGTGACAAGCGCGATCGATGGGTTTGCAACGCCTCTCGGCAAAATCGATGTCGTTGTCAACAACGCTGGCGTCAGCTACGTCGGCGCCGTTGAAGACGGCAGCGAGGATGATTGGCGCCGCGTTCTCGATATAAATCTTCTCGGTCAGGTGCGGGTCATGCGAGCAACGTTGCCGTGGCTACGCAAGTCGGACGCCGGATCGGTTGTTGTGATGTCGTCGTGCAGCGTCGCGAATGGGATTCCTCAGCGTGCTCTCTACTCGGCGTCGAAGGGGGCGGTGCACGCGTTGGCACAGGCAATGGCAACGGACTTGTTGGAAGAAGGCATTCGCGTCAATTGCGTCAGCCCGGGCACCGTCAATACGCCGTTCATGGAGGAACTCATCAACCGCGATCCCGACCCGGCAGCCAAGCGTCGATCGTTCGAATCCCGCCAACCTACGGGACGGATGGTCGACCCAGAAGAGGTCGCTAGGGCGGTGGTTTTGCTCTCACACCCCAAATCGCATTCAATGACCGGCGCCACCATCACGATTGATGGCGGTATGGGCACGCTCCGTTTGCCGACATGAATACAAACATCTGGCGGCGAGTACCGTCTCACTGAATCCGTCCCGGAGCTATATGCACCAATGTCTACGCACGAATTTACGATCAAACGCCGCACGAACCGCCGCCACAAGATCGCTCTCATTGACGGTCCGAACATGAGTAACCTCGGGGGCCGTTCGAAAAAGATCTATGGCGACATTCGCTCGCTCGCAGATCTGCAAGCCTTCGTAGTCGGCCTGGGAGCCGATCTTGGCGTGGAGGTGGAGACTTTCGACTCCAACCACCAAGGCGAAATCCTGGAGTACCTGCACGAGAGTGCTGCCCGTGTCGACGGCTACCTGATCAACCCAGCAGGTCTGACGACGGTTGGCGAGGCGGTCAGGCACGCACTTGAAGAAACGGAACGACCGGTAATCGAACTGCACTTCGCCAACATTTCAGCCGTCGCCGGCAGCCCACGCGGCTTGCTCGGCGGGGCACTGAAGTCGACGTTCACTCACACGGCAACGGGGCTGGCGATGGGACTACGCCAATATAGCTATTCCGCGGCGCTCCTCGGCCTTGTTCAGTCGCTCGATGACGAAAGCTTTTTGGGCGCCGGCCTCGAATGACCGTTGACCTTCGTTGATCGCTAATTCGCTTATCAGTTTCTTTAGGCGATTTCGCGACATCGAAAGATGTTTATTGCGAAGCACCGTCGCGTTGCCAGAGTCCATGCTCTACACCACCTTGAATGAAGATAGCGCACGTGCCATGCCCTGGGAGTCTCATCGGAGGAACTGCGATCTTGGCGCCTGACGTTGCTGCTTCGGCCACTGCGGCGTTGATATCCTCTACGAGCAGATAGGGGCGAATGACTGGCTCCTCGGTTGCCCTCAGCGGTGCACGAACAGCAATCGAACCACCGGTTGGCAATTGGGCGGTGCGAGCATTACCCAGGTTTGGCTCAGGCTCACCAAAAGTGACGCGATGCAAACGCTCATAAGTCTGGCAAACTGCCTCGACCTGTGGAGTTACGATTTCGAGGTAATGAATCGCCGGCGTTTCGCGTGCTTTGGTTTCCACCGTTGTCGTACTCTGGGCATCGATCGTCGAACTCCAACTCCCGAAGCCGAACAGCAATAGTGTAGTAAGCGATACGCAGGCGAAGCAGA
The DNA here is from genome assembly GCA_039182175.1 of Planctomycetota bacterium. GTDB lineage: Bacteria > Planctomycetota > Planctomycetia > Pirellulales > Lacipirellulaceae > JBCCQL01. The sequence goes on along the minus strand of JBCDCL010000184.1, from coordinate 1,301 downwards.
ACGCATCTCGTCGAGTGATCGTGGACATGGCGCCTATGAATTGAACGAGGACATCAATTGGGTAGGATCGCGTCGGTCGCGTGTCTTAAATCGTAGTCTCTGCCAGTTGCCAAGTCGCGGGGCCACCCCGCTCACCCATCTATTGACGCACTGCCCCAACTTCAGTCAATCGATGAGATCACTTCCCCGCCCTCTCGCGTAGCGAAGGCATCTAATATTGCTTCGTCGGTATCTTCGCGAACGAATCGCACGTTTCCATCCACGTAAAGCATCATCACCCCGCCTGGATGATCGCTGCGGAACGAGAGTAATTCGTTCAGTTTGAACTGCTCCGCATTCTCGATCTCAGTTGCATTGAACACGCCACCTGTGTTTGCGTGGCTGCCCGAGAAGTAAGCCGACCACCACTGATGCGTGCCACCCTCGCTGGGGAAAAACCACGGTGGTTGATCGGCTTGGATATTGCGGAGTCCATAGTCGACTTCGCCGACCAGAAACGTCTTTGAAGCGCCGTCCAGGCCGCTGATCTTCGAGATCGACGTCGTTTGCTGCGTCAACTCGTGTACAAATGCCCCATTGTGCCGCATTGCCAAGGCGTCTCGCCGCATCTTTCGCTGTTCGCCCGATCCGTAGATTAAAAAATGGCTCGTTGATGCGTATTCACTGCCGCATGAAACCGCGTAGGTTGCGGCTCCTTCGGGTGGCGCCCCGCTTGGAAACGCAGCCGAGGGGCAAATGAATACCGGGAGCACTAAGCGAATAAGCTCGACATTGTCTGGCGCCGATGGACCACCGTCGAAATCGTACCGATCATGGATCATTGACTCTTCCAGGTAAGGAAGCGCGTAAACGAACGCACTATTCCAGCCTTCGCCTTCGGTTGGGGTCGCAAAGGGCAGTCGGCCAACAACATCGCTGTGCTGATGCATCGCAAGCCCGATCTGTTTAAGCTTGTTCCTGCAACTCGTCATACGCGCAGCTTCACGAGCCGATTGCACTGCCGGAAGTAGCAATGCAATGAGAACCCCGATGATCGCGATCACCACCAGCAGTTCAACGAGCGTAAATGCTCCGCTAGATCGACGCCGGGCGATCATGCCTTGACCCTCCGTGAGCGTCGGGGGCGATTGCACCGCTCCACCCAGGTGCAGAAACAGACTGTCGCGGCAAGCAGCAGAGCGATTTCGTGCAGGGACGAGGGCTCAGGAACAGCCAATGCTCCGCCGGTCGTTATCGTGGGGGCAACGCCCGCTCCCAAGTTGTCCCGCCACAAGGTGTAGTCGAGTACGTCAATCGTTCCG
>JBCDCL010000183.1:0-6325 GCA_039182175.1 Planctomycetota bacterium | reverse complement strand
GGCACTGGATGTGCGAGCTGTGCCTCGTCCGCTCCTATCACGACGGTTCCGCCCACAAATTTCAACTCGGGCAGTGGCGGGCTTGAGCCAACGCCTGCCTTGCCGCCGAACTCGAACGTCCCCGAAACACGCGTGAACCGCCCCGATACTGGTATCGACGCCGCCCCGCCGCTCGATAATCCGGCGAACGGAAGCGATGTCGACGACGCCACCTCTTGGTTTGAAGCGCCGCAACTGTTTGACGGTCGCGACCGTTCGGCGTCACGACCGACCACCAACGTCTGGAACGCGGTCTATCAGCAGCCGGTCGGCAACCGGGCAGCAACCGCTCAGCGGACTGCCTACCGTCCTACCACTCAGCCCGCGGCGCCTCGCAACAGGCAGGTAGGCGCCGGCGGTTGGCGTTCTGCTGACTGATCGATCCGCTTTCGATTCTGGCGCCGCTAGCACCGAGGCTGGCAAGGCTGCCGTGAATAAGAACACCGACCCCTGCTGCGTCGCTCGCAGCAGGGGTTTTTTGTTGCCACGTGTCGGCCAACAGCGAGGCGATCTTGACCCGAATTTCGGCGATTGGTAATCACCGCCTTGGGGATTTCTGCGCACGGAGGCAGCCACGGTGGCAGCAAAGAATGCACAACTCGCTGACTGCAGGCGTCAAACAGTATTCGTGCTGTGGGCACTGCTGCTGGGGCTGTGCCTCGTAAGCGTGGCTCCTGGCCAGCGAGTGCAGATTCCCACGCCCAATCCTGGAGCTGCGGCAGGCACGGCTTCCTCAGTCTTTCAACCGCCGCCAATCGCTGGCTCTGCGCCGTCGACGTTTGCTAGTCCCGCGTTTAGCGCCGCCCAACCGGTGATTCCACCGCCAAGCTTCGATGCCTACTCCGGCAGTGGCTCCGTGGTGGCGCCGCCTGCAAGTCCCTTCGGCCTCGGCGCCCCGTCGGCGGTACCGGCGCCAACGTTCTCGCCGCCCGCAGGTCTTGGGCAACCACAATTCGCACCACCGGCGCCGACCTTTGGTCAACCATCGCTTGGTCAACCTGCATTTGGACAGCCGGGCTTTGGCCAGCAGGGCGCTCCGCTGCCTGGGGCGCCGCTAAGCGAAAGCCTGCCCTTCGGGTGGGAATCTGGCACTTACAGCTTCCAGCAGAATGAAACAGCCGGTGTTCGCTTCACCAAATTCATGCAGAAGCTCGACGGCGAATATACGCACCTATTCGGTGACGACAGCCCGGGCGACTTGGAACTCAACCGGGTCGAGGTCACCAGCACGATCGCCTACCCGCTGCTTGGCAACATCGATAACCCGCTCCTATTCACGCCAGGATTCGTCGCCAATTTCTTCGACGTTGGCGGTTTGGGCAGCTTCGAGCAGTTCGAGGCGTTTCTCGACACAGCTTGGTTTCCCAAGTTCAACGATGCATTGAGCGCCGAGCTTGGTTTTCGCACCGGCGTTTGGACCGACTTCAACGAGGTGAATAGCGATTCGATTCGGCTGCTCGGTCGCGGCGTCGCCGTGGTGCGTATTTCGCCCACTGCGGAAGTACTGGCCGGCGTCGTTTACCTCGACCGCGAGCGGATCAAGCTGCTTCCCGTGGGCGGCGTCCGATGGACGCCGAGCGACGTCTGGCAGTTCGACGCCGTGTTTCCCAATCCGGTTGCTCGGCGAAGGCTGCGTAGTGCGGGTCCAACTGAATGGTGGGTCTTCGCCGCGGGTGAATACGGCGGCGGTTCTTGGACCAGCGACTTTGCTCCCGATGGTTTTGACTACAACGACATTCGTATTTCGCTCGGCGTCGAGTTCGAAACGCAAAGCCGTATCAATGGCAAGTTTGAAGTCGGCTATGCCTTTGAACGCGAGTTTTATTTCCCCGGCGCCATCGTGACCAACTTTGACGAAACGGTGATGCTGCGAGCTGGCATCAATCTGTAATCGATTGCTCCAGGCCTTCCAGCCGTCCTTCTGCTTGATGTCACAACGGTCTCTCTCTTTGAATTCGACTCCCCTAAGCCGATGCCTCTTGGCGAGCGCGGCCCTCTTGGGCATCGCCAGCATGTCGCTGGGGCAAACCCGTTTGCCGCCAGTAGATGCGGCATCGTCGGCCCCGGTCTCGCCGGTGCTGGCTGGTACGCACTTGGCGAACGAAGCGAGCGGCGCCAGTTGGCCGTTGCCGCCGCGTTCGGCGACCGTGATCCAAGACCCGGCATTCCGCCTGGCCGAGGCGCCGTCGCTCCCCGTCAGTGACCCGCTGGGCGTCGAAGCCCTACAACGCGATTCAATACTGCCACCGGGCACGCGTAACGGCGTCTTCCAAAAAGTGAATGTCGGCGGCAGCTACATCCCTCGATTCGAGAGCGACAGCCTCGGCATCTCGAAGCTAAGCACGGACGTGGTGTTCGGCGTGCCCTTTCCTGAGCGGCAGTCGCCACTGCTGATCACCCCCGCATACCGGGTAAGCTTCCTCGATAGCCCTGACTTCACCGATGTCCCAGCACGCGTCCATGATGCAGAGCTTGGCTTGTCGCATTTCCGAAAGCTAAACGATCGCTGGATGTTCAATGGCGCCGTGACGCTTGGCGTCTACGCCGACGATCACAGCTTTGGCGATAGCGAGGCGTTTCGCGTCACCGGTCGGGCGCTTGGAATCCGCGAATTAACGAGCACCTGGAAAGGCATCATCGGCGTGGTTTATCTCAACCGGGCAGGCTTTTCCGTCGTCCCCGCGGCAGGACTAACTTACGACCGGGGCGATCTGAAGATCGACTTGGTGTTCCCTCGCCCGCGTGTCGCTTGGCTGCTGCCGGGATCGACGCCCCAGCCGGGCGACCAGCGATGGTTCTTTCTCCAAGGGGAACTAGGCGGCAACATTTGGGCCGTTCGCAGAAGCACTGGCGCTGAGGATGCATTGTCCTACGGCGACGCTCGCGTCCTTGTCGGCTACGAACGCAAGGTGATCGGCGGCATTTCCCAACGCTGGGAACTCGGCTACGTCTTCAACCGCGAGCTTGAGTTTGACAGCGAGGGCTTCGAATCGGAACTGGACGATTCAATGTTCGTCCGAGCTGGTTGGACCTACTGAGCCATCGGACGTTACTGACAGCCTGCTTCGGTTTAGCTGGCTGTCTGGACGAGTTCGTCCGGCGTCCGCTTCCAATCGAGCGCCGGCTCGCCTTCTTCACCGCCGAGCAGTTCGCGAACCCGGGCGCCGGTCGCTTCGCGAATGTAGCGCTGGTCAAAGCCGTAGAGCCCATACTGGATGTCGCCAATCGAAAGAAAGTCGGATCGCAGTTCAGATCGTGACGCCATGTGCTGCACCAACCGAACCACATAAGCCACCGATCGGTCGTGGTTGAGCACTGCGCCGATCTCGTTGGGCTTGAGTTCGAAGACGGTCTTCATAAAGTCAGGCCCTGGCGCTTCGATCGGCTCGGGTTGGCTCAAACGCAGCGGAATACGCCGTGCTGTAGGCGAGTACTGACCCGACGCGAGATACGAAAAGGGATCGGTCTCGTCGACTTGGATGCTCTCTTTGCCTGCGAGAAAGTCTTTTAAAGCAAGCCCCTCGCCCGACGCCTCTTTGGCAATCTCTTCGGCACGAGCTAACGCCAAGTCGGCGGCTTTGTTGAGTTTCCACGCCCGAACGACGTCGGGCTTGATCTCGTCCAGCGTCGGCGTGTTGCGTGGTTTGTCCTCCGTCTTGATCACGATGTAGCCGTTGATCGGAAAGGCATTGCGATTGCGATCGAACGTCACGTCGTAGGTCAGCACCGGCTCATATAGCTCGATACCCGAGTCGCCAAACACCCGCCCCCATAGCGGCATGGGCTCGCCTGTTTGGGGGACCGATCGGGTGAAGTCGCGCGTGGCGCCGATGCCACTTTCACGCATCTCAAAAACCGTGAGGTCCGCGGTCTCGGCAAACTCCAAGTCGTTCGCCTCAGCAAGCTTTTCAAGCTCCAGCAGCTCGGCTGGCGGCTCTGGTAGTTCGACTTCTTCGCCCGATTGTTCCGCCTTGTCTTCGGCATCGATTACCTTGATGAAATAGTCGTCGTACGCCCGCTTGAGCGGGGCGACGATCTCTTCCATGCGTGCCGGCAATTGGTCGATTACCTTTGCCTCGGCCAGTGTCTGGCGAATCTCTTCGCGAACCTCGTCGAGCGTTTGATAGGCAACCGGTTCTTCCTCTCCGGAGTCTGCGGGAGCGTCGGTATCGCTGCTGTCCGAAGCATCCCCAGCAGAAGCGTCGTCACCGACGGCGGCTTCGTCGGAGCCGAACAAAGAGTCTTCTGCCGACGAGTCATCGCTTGCGTCCGCCGATTCAGAATCCGTGGCGCCTTCGCCTGAATCGCTCGACTCAGCGGTCTCGTCTGCGGGCTGATAGGCTGCCAGGCGGAAAGGGCTCCGCGGCTCTAGCGAACTTGATTCATCGGCTTCCGGTGCGTCGCCGGCCTCGCCTTCGCTAGCCGGCTCGTTTTCCTCGGCAGCGTCCGCGTCGTCAGTCGTCTCGGCATTGCTTGCGTCTGAGTCTTCTTCCTCCTCCGAACTCGTCTCGTCGGTGTCAGCCGGCGCCGCCTCGAGCCCGTCGCTACTGGAGAGATCGTCGGTCCGAATGTACCGCTCTTTGTTCTCCTCGTAGAACTTGGCGATCTCTTCCTCGGTGACCGTGTCGATCAGTCGATCGGCTTCTTGCTCAAGTGGCAGTTTGGCATACTGCAGCACCACGCGGCGAGGCGTTGCGAAGGCCGGATTCGGATTCGGCAACTCGACGTTATCAACTCGCACAGGAGATGGGATTGCGTCCTTGTATTCCTCGTAGAATGCAGCCAACTCGGCATCGGTTGGTTCTTCAACCTGTGAGAGGAAATCAGTCGCTCGCAGTGCGGCGGCCTCGACAATCACACGGTCGTTGACCCGCAGCCAGTCTTCCCAACGCTGCTGCGGCATGGTGGTGCTGGACGTGTAGAAATAACTGCGGTCGTAGTTACGCGCCAGCATCGCGTCGCGTAGTAGTTCGATGACGTAATTGATCGTCAGCCCGCGTTGACCGCCACCCATGTCGCGGAGCATCGCCCGCATCTGCTCTTTGGAGACTTTGCCAAAGCCTAGGTCGGTCAGGTATTGGCTGATCGTCTCATCACTTACGACGATGCCCGCGTCGCGGGCGGCATCGGCGTAGATCTTAGTGATCACCACATCTTGCTCGACGCCCTGTTCAGGCGTCGACGGCAGGCTGAGGGGCTGAACGATCGGCCGTGGGTCGACGGCGCCCTCCAGCAGGGCCGTTTGATAGCCGATCCGCAGGACTTGTTCGAGAAAGGCTGCCAGGACTTGCCGGCGACCGACCAACTGGGCCAGCTCTTGCTCGGTCATTTCGCCGCCATCCCAACTAACGGCGGTCTCGTTCGCATTAACAAAGCTGCCTCGTCCTGAGCCTGCCATCTGCATGAGCGGATCGGCCACCACAAAGGCGAACATCAGCAGCGCACAGAGGATGACCATCATCAGGCCAGTGTTCTTGCGGAAAATATCAAACGGGCTTTTTGCCATGTTTTTCGGCTTCCTGACGAGATTTGAGACGTGGCGGTGTTGGTCGGTGTCCCTTGACAACCGAGCGGAACGGGTTCTAAATCCTGCACGTCCCGCAAAGCTTGCCACAGATCCGCGATTCTATTGCAGATTGACGTAAATGCAATGCCAACCGGGAGTGTCGACGATTGGTGGCGACCCGGCGGCCCGTTTCAAGCTTCTCCGGAAAGCCGTCTCGGCAGTACGATTGCGCGGCGATCGGCGCGGTGGTCGACCTGGCGGCTAACGCCGGTGAACCGTTCGGTGCAGGTTGCAGCGGTTGGTCCGACGCCCGCGGCGAGGCTGACCGCGACCCGTCGTGGCTCCAGATAGATAGACCAATAGCCAGTTAGACAAGCATTCGCTCATCGCACTACGAACAAGAGGGCCGACATTGCTGCGTAGGGGAAGTGACCCCAATCGCAGCCCACGGTCAATAACCCCCCGATAGATCAGACCGAAGTATGGCGAAGAAGAAGGCGGCAACCGGTTCCAAAAGCAAGGGCGGCAAAGGCAATGCCTTGGTGATTGTCGAATCGCCAGCCAAAGCCAAGACGATCGGCAAGTACCTGGGCCCTGGGTATACGGTCGAGGCGTCGGTGGGGCACGTCCGCGACCTGCCCCAGGGCGCCAAGCAAGTCCCTGCCAAATACAAGGGCGAATCTTGGTCGAGCCTCGGCGTCAACGTCGAAGACGACTTCAAGCCGATCTACGTCGTGAGCCCTGGCAAGAGCAAGCAAATCAACTTGCTCAAATCGCAGC
>JBCDCL010000182.1:0-6341 GCA_039182175.1 Planctomycetota bacterium | reverse complement strand
TCTCTTGCAGGCCAGCAACGATCTACGCTGGCCCAACTTCAACATCGCAGCTGGTTGCTACGCGTCGCCGTCACTAGCAGTGGGTTCGCGTAGCGCACGCACGAATAAAGTCGCAGCGCCGCACACTAACAACGCATCAGCGATGTTGAAGTTGGGCCAGCGTAGATCGTTGCTGGCCTGCAAGAGAATCCAATCTCGCACCGCGTAGATCGGTTGGTTGAACCGCTCCGGGGCGGACGGCCAGTCAATACCCCACACTAAACCATGCAAACCCGCACGATCATAAAGATTGCCGAGTACACCGCCCGAGATGCCGCCAAGCGTTGCCGTCATCCACAGATCGTGTGCGTGCCCATAGCGGAAGAGCCAGACCGGAATCGCGATCGCCGCCATGACGCTCAGCAGTGCAAACCAAAACTGACCGCCCTGCCCCATTCCGAATAAAGCACCTTCGTTGAGACTCGTCTGGAATCCTGCGACCCCGTCGATGACCCAATGGATGCCGCCTTGGCTAAGCTTTTGCCAGGCGAACATGACGTGCTTCGTCCACAAGTCGAGCAAACACCCGCCAATGGCCAAGCAGAAGAAGAGTAGGTAGCGGCTACGGGGAATTGGCGCCTGCGAGTTCATAGCTTGCGTGGTACCGGCGGAAGATGGCTTGCCCACGCAAAAGCGTATCAGACGACTTGAATCACTGACTACCGCAATCAAACGCTAGTCGAACGCACTATGGATAGCGGATCCTTCGATGTTCCGCGGGTTCCTCGACTCGGGGTTAGCGACCCTCTTTTTGCGATGCACACTTCACGCAAAGGGGCGTGAATGGGATTGCGTTGAGGCGAGTCTTCGGGATGACCCCGCCGCAATCGACGCAGCGGCCGTAGTTGCCTTCCTCGATGCGGACGAGCGCCTCTTCGATCGAGCCGAGTGTGTCTTCCTCGGTCTCCATCAAGCTGAGCGTAAACTCTTGCTCGTAGTTGTCGCTGCCAAGCTCGGCCATGTGGATTGGCATCGTCGAAGAGTCGGCCCCTTCGAGGCCCGATTTTCGCAGGGCGGCGTCTGCCATTGCACTGACGTCGCCACGCAGGCGAGCACGGAGGGTAATCAGCCGCTCTTTGTAGGTCGTCAAATCCGCTTTCTTCATTGCTGCCTCATTCAGAGTACGAGTGGCGCCGGCGCCTGTCATAGCTACGGCCGCCCGTCTGTGCCGAGACTCGTTATTGTAAATTCGGTTTCCGGGCCGGTCTACACTCTGCCTGCATGACGCACATTGAGAACGTCGCTTGCTGAATCCCCGTGCGAGAGCTACTATGAAGCTAAGTCGTTTGCTCGCATGGCGTTACCGGGAGGTTGCTGCCGGAGTTCGGCTTCTGGCAACGTGTGTTATCGCCATCGCGATGTAGACTAGTGGCCATGCCGCCGGCTACCGAGCCGCAAGCATGCCGGCGCTCAAGTTGTCGTTTATCGGGCCGTTTATTTCACTTGCTTGTGAGGGGTCGTTTCGTTGTCTGCGACGCTGAAAAAGACGAAGACCGTCGCCTTTCAGAAGTGCATCATGCCAGGATGCGGAGCGACCTACGAGGTCGACGAAGTTCGCACCAGTTGCGACGCCTGCGGAGCGCTGCTCGACATCTGCTACGACTGGCAAGCGTTGCCGGTGCCCGATTCGCTCCGCTGGTTTGAACAGAAATGGGCTCGGCGAAACGAGCCGCTAGAACGAAGCGGAGTATGGCGGTTTCGTGAGTTGCTGCCCTTTCCGCCCGACGACAAGATCGTCACGATCGGCGAAGGTCAAACGCCGCTGCACAAGTCGCCCGGCGCAGCCGAATACACGGGCATCGCCAACGCCGACTTGTTCTTGCAGTACGAAGGAATGAATCCTTCGGGCAGCTTCAAAGACAACGGCATGACGGCCGCATTCACGCATGCTCATATGATTGGCGCCAAGCGAGCGGCCTGTGCGTCGACCGGCAATACAAGTGCCTCGCTCGCCCTCTACTGCTGCATGAGCCAGTTGATGCAGGCGGTGATCTTCATCGGGTCGGGCAAAATCAGTTACGGCAAGCTGTCGCAAGCACTCGATTACGGCGCCCTCACGATGCAGATCGCCGGCGACTTTGACGACGCCATGTTGCGTGTCCGCCAAGTCGCAAAACAGTTGGGTATCTATCTGGTCAACAGCGTGAATCCATTCCGCTTGGAAGGCCAGAAGACGATCATGTTCCGTATCCTGGAGAGCCTCAATTGGGAGGTGCCCGACTGGATCGTGGTGCCTGGCGGCAATCTGGGGAACTCCAGTGCGTTTGGCAAAGCATTTCATGAGCTGCACAAGCTGGGCCTGATCGACCGTCGGCCGAGGCTAGCGGTAATCAACGCCGCCGGCGCCGACACGCTATACGAACTGTACGAGAAACGTGGCCTACGGTGGAATCAGGGCGAGCCGAATACGTCGGTACTCGATGGCTACTACGCCGAACTAGACGCCGCTGCCGAACGCGCGGACACGATCGCCAGTGCCATTGAGATCAATCGCCCGGTGAATCTGTTTAAGTGCCTGCGGGCACTAGAGTGCATGGATGGCGTCGTTCGCGAGGTGACCGATCAAGAAATTCTTGACGCGAAAAGCCAAGTCGCGAAGAGTGGCCTTGGCTGCGAGCCTGCCAGTGGAGCCAGCGTCGCCGGCGCCAAGCGGCTGCGTGCCGAGGGCGTTATCAAGCCGGGCGAGCGCGTAGTTTGTGTGCTCACGGGGCATCAGTTAAAAGACCCCACTGCCACAGTCGCGTACCACACGTCGGACCAGGCCGAGTTCGACCGGGTGCTCGCCAGCCGCGGCGTCAGCCGAGCGGCCTACGCCAACCGCGCGGTGCAGGTCGACAACGACCTCGACGAGATCGTGCGCGCGATCCAGTTGAACAGCTAAAGACGCAGACATGACGGTCCAGACCTTTCGCGATCTAATGCAAAAGCGGCCCTTCGAGGCGATTCGCGTTGTCATGTCGAGCGGTGAGACGTACGACGTCGGACATCCCGAAATGGCCTACGTGACAAAGTCCGATCTGATCGTTGGCACGGAAAGCGAAGGCGACAACGTTCCGACCAAATATCGGATTTTGTCCATGTTGCATGTCACTGCGGTTGAACCAATCGCTACATCACCTGGGGGCTCGCCTGGATCTGGGGCACAGGCAAGCTAGCTCGACACGCCGGAAATTTGATTTTTCGCAACCGTCGTCCACCCCTGCCAAGTGAGAGAAGGATTAATGCCGACACGGGTTGCCATTAGCGGCGCAGCAGGACGAATGGGACAGCGACTCGTTGGCCTGGGCACGCAAGACGCAGGGATCGAGATCACCGGAGCGATCGAGAACTCCTTTAGTCCGCACGCTCAAAAAGACGCCGGCGAGCTGGCGGGCATTGGTCCGATTGGCGTGTTGCTATCGCCTGCTTGGCCCGACGCTTGCGATGCCGTCATCGATTTTTCCGTCCCCGAAGCGACCGACGGCATTGTCGAAGAGTGCGTCAAGCGTGGCGTGTCGTTGGTTTTTGCAACGACGGGACTCTCTGACGAACAGCAGCAGCGACTGACTGCCGCGGCCGACCAGATTCCGATCGTCAAAGCCGCCAGTATGTCGACGGCCGTCAATCTGACGATGAAATTGGCGGACGTCGCTGCACGGACACTTAAAGAACACCCCACCGGCGTTGATGTAGAAATCATCGAGCGGCATCACCGCTTCAAAGAAGACGCCCCCAGTGGCACCGCCCTGGCGTTCGGCACGGTGATTGGCGACGCCATGGGCATCACCGGCGAGACGCACGGACGGCAAGGCCGACCTGGCGAACGACCGCGTGACGAGATTGGCTACCACGCGGTCCGAACTGGCGATAACCCGGGCGAACACACAATCGTCTTTGGCCTGCTTGGTGAAACGATTGAACTCCGAGTCGCCGCTACCAACCGCGACTGCTACGCCACCGGCGCCCTGGCGGCCGCCAAGTGGCTGCAAGGAAAGCCCGCCGGTATGTACGACATGCAAGACGTTCTCGGGCTGAAGTAGCAACCGAAGCTGCGATTGGTGATCGCATTTCCCTGGAGCGTGATTAGCGATCGCCCGTATCTAATGGCAAAATGCGACGAAGGCTATCTGTGCGAGGTCTGCGGCGAAGACGTCGGCAGCATGGTTGATAGCGACCTTTACCTTCGGTACGTCATCGGCCGCCTCGATCCCGAGGTGCTACACACGGCGCCCGAGCGACATTTGCGTTGCAATCCAACGCTTGCGCAGTACGTTGTCGACGAAAAGTTTGAGCCAGTGGTTTGTGAGGGCCCTTTCGACAAACGGACGCTCGACCCGACGTTCGTCCAGTCCGAGGAAGAACTCGTCACAAGTGGCTGGCGGCGATTACGCGAACTGGCGGGCGCCGACGTCGCGATCAAAGACTATCCAATGCCCGAAATGCTAGATGCGATGCGTCGGCAGTTTGGTGACTCAAAATCGTAATCGTGTCGGTGGGGTTGTTGGCGAGCTACCTGCGAAGCGATAATCCGCCGCATGAGCCAAGACGCTAGCTCCACCGACTCGGCAACCCCCGTCCAGCCGGCCGCCCCGCCGTTGGCGCCTTCGTCGACGCGATTCGTGGGCGAGATTCCGCCGCTGATGCGAGACCGGGCCTTCTGGGGGATGGGCGTTACGCAATTCCTCGGGGCCTTTAACGACAATTTGTTCAAGCAGCTATTGCTATTGCTCGCAACGCCGGCGGGTGTCGCCTTGGCGGCTGGGGCAGAGGATCGTCAGGGCGAGGCGACCATCGTCTTCGGCAGTGCGTTTCTCATTTTCTCAGGCTTTGCCGGCTGGCTTGCCGATCGCACCAGCAAACGAACGTTGATCATCGCCTCGAAAATGGCGGAAATCGCCGTCATGCTGATGGGGCTCGTCGCGTTCTTATACTACGAAACCTTCGGCCTTACCGGTCTGTTTGGCGTGTTGTTTCTGATGGGTGTGCAGAGTGCTTTTTTCGGGCCCCCAAAATACGGCATCTTGCCGGAGATGCTCCGCGATCGTGATCTGCCCCGCGCGAATGGCGTCTTTCTGATGTTCACTTTCGTGGCGATCATCTTTGGCACCGTCTTGGCGAAGCCGTTTAGTAACGACCCAACCACGGCTTGGCGAGGTTCGATTATTTGCGTCGCCATCGCGATCGTCGGCACGTTTACTTCGCTCTTCGTTCGACGGGTCGGCCCTGCGACGCCCAACTCGCCACTACGTTGGAGCGACGTTTTGGTTCCCCCCGAAATGATTCGCCTGGTGACGCGTGAAAAGCAGCTTGCTGCGGCGCTGGTGGTGACAAGTTCCTTTTGGCTGCTCGGCGGACTGGTGGTGCAGGTGGTCAATGCCTTGGGGATCACGCAGTTTGGCCTTGCAGACAAGCCGATGATTGCCCTCACCGCGATGGTGGGCATCGGCATTCCCTTTGGCTGTGTGGTCGGAGGGCAGTTGTCGAAGGATCGCATCAATCCGCGCGTGGTGACCGTCGGAGCTGCAGGCGCCTGCCTCTGTTTGATCCTGCTGGCGATGCCCGGCGGCAACCAAGGACAGCTTTTGGGCTTCTGGGGCAGCTTGCCAACCCTGGCGATACTTGGTTTTTTCACGGGCATGTTTGTTGTACCGATTCAAGTCTCGCTGCAAGTCTTACCGCCGCCTGAAGAGAAGGGGCGAATGATTGCTCTAATGAACCAGTGCAATTTTGTCGGCATCATCCTCAGTGGCTTTGTCTACAGCGCGATGTCCGGTTGGCTTAACGACCAAGGTTGGCCCAGCTCGGCTGGGTTCGCACTCTGCGTTGCGATTATGCTACCCATCGCTCTTTTCTACCGGCCGCGGGAGGTGCAACTTGGCGGCTGATACGATGATCGATCCCGTGCAATTGATACGTCCTCGGCGGAAGATCGAGGGCATCTCCGCCGTTCTGCTGCCTTACACCGACGTGGGAGAAATCGACTGGCATGCCTTCGATTCGCTACTAACGCGGACGCTCGAAGCGGGGCTCACACCGGCGGTGAACATGGACACGGGCTACGTGAATCTGCTCGACGCGCAGACCCGTCGGCAAGTGCTAAAACGAACGCGAGCCGTCCTTGGCGAAGGGCCGTTTGTTGCCGGAGCGTTTGTCGCCGACCATCCGGGCGATTCCTTTGCTTTTGACCGTTACGCGGAAGAGATCGAGGCAATCGCCTCTGCCGGCGGCACGCCGGTCATCTTTCAATCGTACGGCTTGGCTCATCAAACGGACGAAGCGATCATCGGCAACTACCAGCAGATCGCTGGCGCCTGCGAGCAATT
>JBCDCL010000181.1:0-6358 GCA_039182175.1 Planctomycetota bacterium | reverse complement strand
TACGAGCAAGTGCACTTACTTCTCCCTCGCAGGCATTCGCTTGGTTGTGGGACGCTCATTGCGATACATCCGTCCCGCTTCTCCTGTGAGCCAGAGATAGTGGTCGCTCGGCAGACCTTCGTAGGTTAAGAACGCCGCGCCGTCACCCACGGGAGGGTCGTTGGTGCACTTGAAGATCGCTGTGCCCTCATCCACTTCGTCGAACATTGCCACGTAAGCCATGGTGGCCCCGGCTCGTTTGGCGGCGACAAACTGGGACCAAAGAAAACGCCCGCCCTCGCGCGGAATTTCATCGAGCTTGCTGCCTGTCAGGTTGTGCCAACTGAAGCCTGGAAAAACGACAGGCAGGTAGTCGATGCCCTCGTCGACGCACCACTCGCAATCGGGTCGCCAGAAGGTTTTGGCGTGAGCCTGAACGCCTGCTCGGTCTCGATAGCGTCCTGGAGTCCACGGGCTGACGACATCGGCCAGCCGAATTATGTCGTGCAGCAATTCGTCTTTGGTCGAGTCACGAGAAAGTGTCCGCCACCCCGTCGGTATGCCGAGCATGACAGCACAACCATCGTCTTTGAGTTGCGAAACAAGCTTTCGACACTCCTGAAGTGAATAGTCGCGAGGCTTGCCGCCATCCATGAACCCGACTCCCCACACGGCCACAAGCGGCTTGCCGTTGTGGCTGAGGTAACTTGGATCGGAAGTGATGCGCGACTGATCGCACAGCCGGCGCCAGTCCTCAAACACCCGCGTCGTTTCTCCCGCACGAAGACCAGAAAGGTCGTACATCATGGCATACGCGCGTCCGGTCGCGTGGGCGGCGGCGCGTACGCCAGCCAGCACCTTGTTCTTGTTCGCTAGTAGTGGATCCTTGACGATTCCGTTAGCAAACCGCTGTAGGAAGACGCCGTCTATCTCGTGCTCTTGCATCCAATCGAAGTGGCGACGGATCGTTTTCGGATGAACGCTAGAGTAAACCTCGGCCGGGCTGCCGTCCGCGAGTTTGAACCCCGTCGGGTAACGTTCGTCAGGACCCAGCTCGCTGACATCGGGCCAAAGATCGACCGTGATGTTTCCCGGTTCTAGTGGATCATGAATCCGACGCCCCCAGTGCTTCCAGCCGAGCCCCATTCCATCTTCGGGGACGTTGAACCAGCCTTGGTATCCACACATGACTTTGCCATCCAAAGAACTTGTGTCGACCGCCTTGGCACGCAGGGAAGTTCGCGAGATTGGTTGGCTTTTTGCTTTCTCGAGCGCCGTGAGAGCGCTTCTCACGATCCGCGGTTCGTTTCCGTAGAGGTTACGCTTTTCGCCCGGGTCGGAATCCAGATCGTACAACTGCCCAAGCGGTTTGCCCTCACCGGGCGAAATTCGCTTCGGATTGGAAAACCCGCCTGACCCGAGGCCGGTGACAAGCTTCCATTTGCCGCCGCGAATCGCGAACATTTCCGGTTCGCTCCCAGCCTGAGTTACCACCGGAGGTCGAATCGCTATTTGCTCTGACTGTATGCCGAGAAGCACAGGAAGCAGGCTGTAGCTATCGACCGCTACTGCTTCGTCGAGCGTAATGCCAACAAGATCCGCCAACGTGGCGAGTAGATCCGTGAAGCAAATCGTCTGCGCCGAGGTGCTCCCCGCTTCAACAACGCCAGGCCATGCTGCGATGAAGGGCATACGATGGCCCGCCTCCCAGACATCGCCCTTCATACCTCTCAGACCGCCAGCCGAATCATGATCGAAACGTTCAACGTCCCGTTCGTGCCAGCAAGGCCCATTGTCCGACGTGAAAACGATAAGTGTATTTTCCCTCATGCCTGCCTTCTGCAGCGTGTCCGTCACGCGACCGATCTCCGCATCGACCATCTCGACAAAGTCTCCGTATAGGCCTGCATGACTCTTGCCAAGGTGCTGCTGCGTCGGCAACCACGGCGTATGGGGTGCTGGTAAGGCTAGGTACAGGAAAAGAGGTTCCTGACTTTTCTCTCTTGCATGGCCGTCGATAACCGCGATCGCTTCGTCGGTGAAACGCGGCAGGACGTCCTCAAGTTTCATGCCCGGAGCAATTAAGCCGCCAAGACGCCGACGCCCCTGAACCGGCGACCAGTCTTGTTCGTCCGAAAAGTCGCTTTCGACGGACTTCGTCGGTGGTTCGATGGCCTGATTGCCGCGGATATAGAAGTAAGGAGGAATGTCGGTCGAGGCTCGAATTCCGAAGAACGAGTCAAACCCTCGATCGATCGGACCTCCCTGAAGCGGCTGGTCATAGCCACGCTCGTCGAGTCCGAGATGCCACTTGCCGACCATCGCGGTGCGATAACCGGCCCGTTTCGCAACGGTGGCGATAGTTTCTTGACCTTCATCGATTACTGGCGAATCAGGCCAACGTGTTACGTCGGTACGGAAGGGATAGCAGCCAGTAAGCAGTCCGTAACGCGATAAGTGGCACAGCGGCCCCGGTGCATGGGCATCGGTAAATCTCATGCCTTGAGAAGCCAAGGCGTCGATATGCGGCGTAGCAATCTTCGATTGAGGGTTGTAGCAGCCAGCGTCGCCGTATCCTAAATCGTCAGCGAGAATGATGAGAACATTGGGACGCGATGGTTCGGCGCATGACTCTCTAGCACCAACGACCCATGCCGCCATCGCTGCGACGAGCGTAAGACCTCGGGCAACGGAGCGAAGAGACTTTTTATAGCGCATAAGCACACGGGCGATTGGACGACTAAGATTGGCAGGCTGCCGGCCTGAACTCCTCGATGTAACTGGCGATTGCGTTCGGCCGGTTCCGTGTGTCGCTAGATGTCTAAGTTGCAACAGGCAACTTCAAACTGCGACGCGGGGTGCTTCGCAATACGCCCTCGTTGTCGAATGTTGGTTTCAGCGTTGGTCGACCAGTTGTTCAGCGTCGCCCGCCTGAGGCCACCTTGGGCCTTCGACCTGCAAGGTTTGGCCAAGAGGGTTCCGGTAGCGACGCATACAGATAAGACAAGCGGACACGCGAGGCACGCACTCCGGGCATGCAGGCTAGGTGACAGCCCGAGAGCTTCTCACTTCGGCATCTGAGTGTACCAAAAATGGTATACTTGTTCAAGCAGGTCGGTTGGGAAATGCCAAGAAAACGCGGAATGATCCAGCGAGCGGCGGCAGCAACCGCGGAAGTCAGTCGCCGCAACTCGCCTCGCCTAAGCCGGGCAGACCGCGGGGGCTCGTTGGCGTAAACTTAGCAATCATCGCTGTCGCGGACGACCGCCGCAGAAATCTCACGAATACCAACAACCAAAAGCAGAAAAAGCCATCGATGGCGAAGTCAAAGCTCATGCACGTGACGGAACTGCTCGAGCGGCGTATCGCGAATGGCGATTATGCACGCGGCGGCCTCCCTGCCGAGCGTGACCTTGCCGACGAGTGCGGCGTCAGTCGTGTGACGCTTCGCAAAGCACTCGGAGAGCTAGAACGCCGGGGCCTCGTCGATCGCCCACCGAACTGCCGGCCGCGACTTAAAGTCGCTTCGAAAGATTTCTCGACAGTCGAAGTGGCGTTCCTAACCCCATCGTTAGCCCCCGATTCCTTCTCGCCCGACTTACAGCAGTGGCTGTCGGTTTCTGAGCACATCGCGAGGCAACACAAGGCTCGCGTCCGGGTACAGAACTACCTGCACTGGGACGACCCAATCATCACCGAATCGCTCAGAGAGTACGACGGTGTCTTCTTAGTCGCGAGTTCCGAGCCGATTCCAGAGTGGACTTCCAATCTTTTCGCCAATGCTGACGGTCTAGTCTCTCTATCAGAAGACTGGACCGATCTTGGCATTCCTTCGGTCGTGTTGTTCCCCCCAAGGGAAACCTTTGTGCTGCTAGATTACTTGGCTGAACTGGGGCACAAGAGGATCGATTGTCTCAACGTGCAGGGGCACAATGCGATTACCGAGCAGCGGATTGATGCGTGGCAAGAGTGGTGTGACGAACGCCAACTAACTAGCGGTCAGTTGTACGATCAGCCATGCTCGGCGGAAGAAAATATCTTTGAATGGGCGATGTCGGCCGCCGACTCTTGGCTGGTCTCTTACCGTGGCGACGCAACGGCGGTCCACTGTGTAACGCTCCCCGCAGCGCTTGGAGTCGTGCGAGCGGCACGTGCACGCGGAATCGAAATCGGTGCGGATCTCTCCGTCTGCACCATCGACAACGAAGGCCTCGGACGCTACCTGAGTCCTTCGATTACTTCTTTCGAGCGGCCCAATGCAGCCGCGTTCATCAGCAACTGCCTTGAATGGATTCAAAAAGGCGGAGCAAAGCGGCAGTGGAAGCATCCACTCCTGTACGAACCAGACAGCCTGCACCTCGTCGAAGGCGAATCGTCCGGCCCGCCTGCTGCAGCATCTTGAGAGTTAGGCGCCGCAGCCCTGACTTTGCGAAAACCTTGCGGCGGTTTATAGCCGTCTTCTCGAGCGGTTCGGGACTTGATGACGGGTCGAGGTTGTAGCGTAATCGAGCCTCGCGGGTCTCGCATTCATCGCTGCCGATTTAACTAAGTCACCCTGACTGAACTCGACGGCGTTGATGAGCGACTCGCGTGCGTCGAACGCCTCTGAGGCCTTCCCGATCCGCCGCATCCCGACTGCGATAGGTCGCATATCGTTGACCAGTCTCAATTAATGCTCGCGTCTGAATTAGATCGCCTTTCTATGACATGCTGGCGCTGATTGCCTCGGTCACTCTCCTCTTGCAACGCACGGTCAAGATAACAAGACTTTGACCAGCGCCCTGCGTGGTAGTTTCTTGCTATCTGCAACTACCTCTCCGGTGTCTGGGCGGCCCTTGGTGGCGGCAGGCTAGGTGACATCGTTAGGGCGCCAGCAACTGCGTGGAAAGGTAGTGCTGAGGCAACTTAAGGGGCCGTGAAGCTTCGCTAACCTCTCGCAGCTGCTTAGACGCCAGGTCGCGCTAATAGCGGCCAGGCGCCTATTGTTCTGGTTCCGGAAACTGGTCGACGACCGGCCACCGTCGCAGTTCGTTAACGGGCGATTTCGCGACGAAGACTAGCAGCGGGCAAGTATGCCTCGGCGATAAGTGCGTAGCAATTAGATGGGACCAACTTCGACGGTACGCCGAGCTTCGGGGCAATCAAATGCAGGGCGATAGGCGATGCTTCGGTTCCCCTGTGTGGTAACTCGCGGGGTAAGTTAATAACGTCCTGTACGGAGCAATGCTTGGTAAGCGGTCAGCGGGTGCCCCGATTAGGCGTGGACTTAGCCTCGGTTCACTGCCCAGGTTGATATCGGCACAAGTTATGCATGTCGAGATCGGTAGACGTTTGTCCTACCGGAGCTAGCTTCCGTCCTCGCCGGAACGAAACGAAACGAATGACGATCACGCATTCAATCCATGGCCGGCCGCATCGTATGATCGATCTGCCACGACTCTGACGCGAGCGTTCGACGCAAGCAGTCTCCGACTCCGTTTGTTTAGTCGCGCCTAGTTTGAGAGAACCACCTATGAGCCAGACCGCCGTGGCGACCGATCGCCGACAGCTCGGCGCCGAACTGATCGACAACGCCGCCCAATTCGGAGTGTGGGCCCCCCATGCCGACTCGGTAGCCGTGATCGGCGATTTCACCGGCTGGGACGAAAACCCGGTCGAACTCTCGCCGGGCGCGGGGGGGTGTTGGTGGGGCGAAGCCGCTGGAGCCCAGCCAGGCGATGGCTACCTATTTGTCGTTCGCCGCGGCGACGAGTCCTACCGCCGTATCGATCCGTGTGCCTACGAAGTTTCGAACTCGGTGGGGCATGCCATCCTTCGAGACCGAACGTTTGACTGGGGCGAGGACACGTATCAGCTCCCCGACCACAACAAGTTGGTCATCTACGAGCTGCATGTTGGCACCTTCAACCGACCATCCGAAGATTCGCCTGGCTGTTTAGACGCGGTCGCCGATAAGCTCGACTACCTGCAGTCAATCGGAATCAACGCGATCCAGCTGATGCCACTTGCTGAATTCGCTGGCGATATCTCGTGGGGCTACAACCCGGCTCATCCGTACGCCGTGGAGTCAGCATACGGCGGCCCCGATGCATTGAAACGGCTGGTCAAGGCGGCTCATGAGCACGGCATCGGTGTCATTTTAGACGTCGTCTACAACCATTTCGGGCCCTCGGATCTGGACCTTTGGCAATTCGACGGCTGGAGTGAGAACGGCAAAGGGGGCATTTATTTTTACAACGACTGGCGTAGCGAAACGCCGTGGGGTGATACCCGGCCCGACTACGGCCGCGAGGAAGTCCGCGAGTACATCCACCGTAACGCGTTGACGTGGCTCCGCGATTTCCATGTCGACGGTCTACGTTACGACATGACGCTATTC
>JBCDCL010000180.1:0-6405 GCA_039182175.1 Planctomycetota bacterium | reverse complement strand
ATCAGCTGACGCAACGCTCACCCAAGAAGGCGCCATCACAGGTTCGCCCCTGTTTATGTCGCCCGAACAGGCGACCGGTGAGCGAGAAGCCGACGCCCGCAGCGACATTTATTCGCTCGGCGCCGTGCTCTACTTCCTAGCGACCGGCAGGCCGCCCTTCCTCTATGAGCAATCGGTGAAGGTGATCGTCGCTCATGCATCGGAAGAAGTGACGCCACCGACCGTCTACAATCCGGACATCCCCGATGCACTCGAGGAAATCATCCTGCGGTGCTTGGAGAAAGAAGCCGACGACCGTTTCCAGGACGTGGAGTCTTTGCGGCAAGCGTTGCTGGATGTTGACCTGCCCGAAGTCTGGTCAGCCGAGCATGCGGCAGAATGGTGGAGCTGCAATGGTTGCCCTGAGCGAAAAGCGATGGCCGCAGCAGCGATAGACGCCGCCGCCGACGGTGCAGCCTGTAGTTGGCACAGCGGCAAAGAGACGCCCAAGGGCGCCGTGATCGAAGCCGATATCAACGCTGTGACGCAAGAAGCCGTGGCTGTTCACTAACGCTGCTTCGCCTCACTGCATCTCGATTTCCTCTGGGACTATTCTGGCGATCACGAATGAGTCGTCCTTCGACGCCGAAATGGGTAACGCTTTCCGCGCTGGCTGCGTTTCTGATCGGGCTGGCGACGATTGTGCTCGGGCCGATGATGCTCTACGCCTTGGCGTCGGGCCGGGCATCCGCCAACTTGCCCGCAGAGCAGCAATTTGACGAGCAGGCGAAGCAAGACGCGTTGGTCGCCGAGCTAGAGATTGCCCGCAAGCAGTTCTTGTGGGTCTTCCCCGTTGGCTGTGGCGTCGGCTTCTGCGGGATGATCGCGTTGCTGCTGATCTGGGTCTCCCGTCCGCTCGGCAGCGACACCGACGAGCCACCACCTGCGGCCGATGCGGGCGTTTAGCTGGCCGCGATCTGTCCGCTGTGTGGCTTTTCGGTCGCCGTCGGGCCGCTACCACGAAGCGAACCCGCGGTTTACACTAACGGTCTTGCGACAGTTGTCTTCGCCACCGCTATCTAAACGCCATGACCGCGACCGCTCCCCGCACCCTGTTTGAAAAGATCTGGGACAACCACGTTGTCCATGCCGAAGAGGGGCGCCAAACCATTCTTTACATCGACTTGCACCTGGTGCACGAGGTGACCAGTGCCCAGGCATTTGAAGGACTTCGCTTGGCAGGTCGTAAGGCTCGCCGCCCTGGCAAGACCATCGCCACGGCCGACCACAATGTCCCGACCAGCGACCGCAGTCTGCCGATCGCGGATCCAATCTCTAAAGCTCAGATCGACAAGCTCCGCGAGAATTGCGCCGAGTTTGGGATCAAGCACTACGACCTGCACGACATTAATCAGGGCATCGTCCACGTCATCGGGCCCGAGCTTGGCTACACGCAGCCGGGGATGACGATCGTTTGCGGTGATAGCCACACCAGCACCCACGGGGCATTTGGCGCCCTGGCGTTTGGCATTGGCACGAGCGAAGTGGAGCACGTGCTGGCGACGCAAACGCTGCTGCAGTCCAAGCCGAAGACGCTCGAACTGCGTGTCGATGGCGAGCTAGGCCCCGGCGTGACGGCCAAGGACACGGTTCTTTACCTGATTGGCCAAATCACCACCAGCGGTGGCACTGGCTACTGCATCGAGTACACCGGCGACGTTGTTCGCAACCTGTCGATGGAAGGCCGTATGACGGTCTGCAATATGTCGATCGAGGCGGGCGCCCGGGCCGGCATGATCGCGCCCGATCAAACGACGTTCGACTACATCAAAGGCCGCCAGTATGCCCCGCAGGGCGCCGATTGGGACGCGGCCGTCGAGCACTGGAAGTCGTTGCCGACTGACGAGGGCGCCAGCTACGACAAGTCGCTCACCTTCGCTGGGGCCGACATCGCGCCGCAAGTCAGCTGGGGCACCAACCCTGGACAGGTCGCCAGTGTGAACGCCACCGTGCCCACGCCGGCAGACTACGCCGATCCCACCGATCAAAAGACAACCGCCCAGGCCCTGGAGTACATGGGCCTCGTCGGCGGCACGCCCATCACCGATCTGAGGCTCGATCGCGTCTTTATCGGCAGTTGCACCAACGGCCGTATCGAAGACCTTCGTGCCGCCGCCGCAATCGCCAAAGGCAAGCGAGTCGCCAGCCACGTTGACGCAATGGTGGTGCCGGGTAGTGGCGTCGTCAAGAAGCAGGCCGAAGAAGAAGGTCTCGACGCCATCTTCAAAGAAGCTGGCTTCGATTGGCGAGAAGCCGGCTGCAGCATGTGCCTGGCGATGAACCCCGACAAGCTCGACCCAGGCGAGCGATGTGCCTCGACCAGCAACCGCAACTTCGAAGGCCGCCAAGGCCGCGGCGGCCGCACCCACCTGGTCAGCCCCGCCATGGCCGCTGCCGCCGCCTGCGCCGGCCACTTTGTCGACGTGCGAGACTTCAGCTAATTCGATCGCTAAACCGACTGCCGTTCCGCCCTCCACCTTCCGCCTTCGCATGAATCCTTTCACTACCCACACCGGCTTGGTCGTTGCTATGGACCGGGCCAACGTTGATACCGACCAAATCATTCCGAAGCAGTTCCTCAAGCGGATTGAGCGGACTGGCTTTGGCGAGTTTTTGTTCTGGGATTGGCGGAAGACGCCTGATGGGGTCGACGATCCAGAGTTCGAACTCAACAAACCCGCGTCGGCCGGCGCCAGCGTTTTGCTCGCTCGCCGGAACTTCGGCAGCGGGTCGAGCCGCGAGCACGCGCCGTGGGCGCTAGAAGACTATGGCTTCCGCGTGATCGTGGCGCCCAGCTTTGCCGACATCTTCTACAACAACTGCTTTAAGAACGGCATGCTGCCTATCGTGCTGAGCGAGGAGCAGGTCGAAGAACTCTTCCAGCGAGCGGCGAAGCACGCGCCCTATCACCTGACCGCCGACTTGCAGGCCAGGGTGCTGCGGGACGAGCACGGCTTTGAAGCGTCGATTGACGTCGACGACTTCCGCCGCCACTGTTTGCTAAACGGCTTGGACCACATCAGTCTGACGCTCGAGCACGAAGACAAGATCACGGCCTACGAGGCACGCCATGGTATTGGCGTTTGAGCGAACTTGGCTGCGGGTTTTGCTTGCGTTGGCAACTGCGCCGATGTGCCTCGCGGACGAGTCGCTGCTCGAAGTGACGCCCATCGCCGAGGGGCTGGATCAACCTGTCGGCCTTGTTGTGCGACCTGCCGCGCTCGATACGCGGAACGATCAAACAGTAGACCAGTTATTCGTTTGCGAAGCGGCGACAGGCCGAGTCCTTTCCGCCACGATTGGCAGGAATGACTCGGCCGACTTTGTGCCGGTAACCATGCTCGTAGACGCAGGCGGCGCCTCGGCGGCGCCAACAGCCGCCTGGTTTCTTGATCGCCAGACGCTGCTCGTCGCCGTGAACGAGGCAAACGACCAAGAACGCGGCATCCGTGTCTTGCAGATCTCCGACGGACCGGTTGCGGCAGTCACGCGGGAGCAGCAGATTGGCGAGCTGCTGCCGCAGAAGGCCCCCGTGCTGGTAGGTAGCTACCGATCGCTCGCCGCCGGTTCGCGATATGTCTACTGTGCATTTCAATCGGTCGACGGCGGGGGCCGATTGCTGCGGGCTCGTCACACGGCGGGTGGCGTCAGTGGCCTTCGTCTACTGGCGACTGCGGAAGGGGCGCCTGACGAAGCGGCTCCCGTCGCGTTGGCAATGAACGACCGCGGCTATCTGGTGGCCGTCTATTCGCCGATCGATCCCCAGGCGCCGAGCCAATTGGCGTTCATCGCTCCAGAACTCATCGCAGGCGTCGGACTGCCGGTTTTGCTTGATCTCGACTTGGCGAGCGTCGTAGCGATCAGCTACAGTCCGATGCCACGGCCCGTAGAGCGAAGGCTTTACGCGTTGGCTGCCGATGGGCTGTACCGCATCGACGCGGCGATTGATGAGCGGGGGCGAAGCGCAACCCGAACCACGAAGCTGGCCGAATTGACGGACCCAACCGCCATGGCGTTTGCCGCCGACGGCACGCTTTACGTCGCAGTTCGCGGATCTATAGCGGCAGAAGGCTCGGTCGTGAGAATCGACGGCGAACTGTAAGCCAGCCGCTTGGCTTTGCAATAACTAGCAGGAATAACGATGGCGACCCGGCGAGAAAAAATCGAAGCGATGCTCCAAGACGATCCGGCAGATGTCTTCTTGCGATACAGCTTGGCGATGGAACTAGACAAAGAGAGCGACCACGACGCCAGTCTGACGAAGCTTGCCGAGCTTACCAAAGACGATCCGCCCTACGTGCCGGCTTTTTTCATGGCGGGGCAGCAGCTTACCCGGCTGGGTCGCGTCAATGAGGCTCGCGATGTCCTTCGCGATGGCATCGAAACCGCCCGTCAGCAAGGCGATGCCCACGCCGCCGGCGAGATGAGCGAGTTCCTCGCATCGCTCGGCGCCGCGGGTGAGTAGCAAGAAGAGCCTCCGCCGCGATCTGCAAGCGATTCGCGGCTGGAGGTCTCAAGGTGCATGCCACAACGCTACTTGCGACGTTTGCCTTTCTTTTTCTTGGGCGCCTGAGCACGCCAGACCCGTTTGCCATAGCCGGGGTCGAGCCGGGCAAGCTCGCAACTCCGCACATCAAGCGTCGCCCGTTCGCCGCTAGGTCGTTTCACGGAGACGAACGGCAAGCAAATGTCGCACACTTTCAGTGGGTCGCGGCAAAGGTCGGTCCGCTGGCGAATACACACCACCTCATCCTGCTGCGTGAGTGGCGGATCGCAGAGCCAGACGAGCAGCGGGTATTCATGCTCGACGGACAAGATCGCCACGTAGTCGCCACGCGCAATGTCCTCCGGCGCCACGGTGCGGGCGAGCGATGACTCGGGCGACGATTTAGCGAGGGCGTGCATTGCACTGTTGGGCAAAACGGATCGATGCGGCGGGAAAGGCACTGACGCACACGACACACGCCATGCGAAGAGGTTCGCCGAGCGACGCAAATTCATCGTCGTGGGCGCGACCGGCGCCTACTTCTTGCACGCACTCGCGACCGCACAGCTGACGCAAGAATCGCAGCCGCCCTGCCCTTGGGCTTCCTCGGTGCCGCAACCCGGTCCGCAACCTTCGGCCAGCGTTTCGGCGAAGCGGCCAATTTGTGCTTTGGCTTCGTAAGCTTCGGCAAGTTCGGCGGTCAGGGCTTCTGCCTCGGCGGGCGGCTCGCCAAGGAAGTGAAAGTAGAGGCCGCGACCATCGAACAAGAGCTCGGTGTCGGTCAGCACCGCAGCGACACCTCGCTCTGCCAGTAGCTGGACGCACGCCTCGTAAGCTTCGTCACTACGACGTGCGAGCCGCGTGGCGAGTAACTCATCCTGGGTGGTCATGCCGCGTAGCACCATGCCATCGGTGTCGCCGGGCGTGGCGTCGGCCAACACTTCGCCAATTTCAGTGCCACGCGCCGTTCGCACGATTACGCGGGCGCCACGTGGGTAGCGCGTGGCGTCGGCAGAGCGAAATCGCCCGACGTGTCCCAAGATGCCAACGCGGATCAAATGCATAACGCGGATGTCAGCCTACGAATGCTCGGGCGGCCATGGCTTGGTCAGCCGGAAGAGCTTTCGCATGTGAGGATCGTCGAAGAGGGGGTGATTGGTAATCGTCAGGCGAGAAAGATGCACGCCATCCAGGAATTCAACCTGCCATTCGATGCCGCGGTGTTCGTAGAAGAGGGTCACCTCGTCGTCGGCATCGTCTGCGTCGTCATCTTCCTCTTCGTCCAATTCGTCTGATTCTGGCTCGTCGCGCTCGCTCTCGTCAGCTCGCCAGTAGTATTCGCCAAATTGCTCGACGAAAGTCTCAGGCGTGAGCGACGCCAGATCGATCGCCGCGCCGCCCCACCGCACTTCGCCAGCAAAGGGTTTAAACTTTAACGCGTCAGGTTCTTGGTAGACCAAGTGAAATTCGCGAATGGTATCGCTATCGTAAGTGCAGACTTCCAAGCCGAGCGAGTAGTAGTAGAACTCGCCGTGCCTACCCGCTTGCGGCTGCTCGTCAGGGCCCAAGAACCGGACGGCTTCGAGTGGCTGGCCCAATTGGACGCGATTGAGCGTTGACCTGTCGAGATCGAATTTAAGCGGCTCCCCCGCGTAGGGCGGCCATCGTCGCGTGGGGCTTTTCGCCCCGAAGAGAAAATTAAGCACAGGCAGAACTCGCTAAGTAGCAGCTTGATGGACTACAGTTGGGCGTGACGCTCGTAAGTGCTCATTATTACTACTCAAGCGTCGGCAGGCCATCGGCAATGTGGCCCCTTGCATCGGCATTGCCAGAATCGAGATACTAGGCCAAAGATCGCACCGACCAACTACCGAGACTTT
>JBCDCL010000179.1:0-6416 GCA_039182175.1 Planctomycetota bacterium | reverse complement strand
GTAGTGTTGGCAAATCCCGAAAGCGACTGTTCAAACGACCGCTTCAGCGGCTGTCGATCAACGGTTGCCTCGGCCAATTCAGCGTCATTGGCGGACTCGCCAAGTCGAGAAGCTTCGCTCTCTGCCATGCCTTCGGGAGTCGCCCCGTAGAAGTCTTGCGTCAGAGTAAGCGTCAATAAACTCACGAGCACGCAAACGCCCATCGGCAGTGGCCGGAGTAAGAAACTGACGATCGTCGCCGCGAAGACGGCAAAGATGTGCCATGCCGGATCGGTTAAGCCTACGGGCGTCGGCGACCACCACAACGCCGCGCCAACGGCGATGCAAACCAGCAATCGAGGCAGATGATGCGGTTCTTGGCTAGCGTTCGACATGCTGCTTGGTTGCCCGGGGTAGCTTGGCTGTTTGCTAGCCATTCACTCTGGCAGGCGGGAGCGATGGGCCCACAAGCCGACTGCCGGGTTGGGAATGAAGTAGAACCGCTCGTCGTCTCGCTCGTTCCAGCCGGCGGCGAGCGACTGCGGGTTGTAGCGAGCGAGCATGTCCGACAAATCACCGTACTTGTAACCAACCCCTTCGATCTCTGCACGCGAAAGTTGCCCTGGGCAATAGGTGACGCCGAAGCGGTTCTCTGACGACCCGTGGATTAAGTGGGCAGCAGCGGAGAGGTTCTCTCGCAAGTCGGCGTCGCGTTTGACAAATTCGAGCACCTCGGGTGTGGTCCGGTAGCCGTACTTGCATATCAGACGGTCGATGTCGGCGTCTTCGCCAAAGGTACGTACACCGGGCGCCAAAATCGCCAGCTCGCCGCCATCGGCGATCGCCATTCGCGTACGATAGATCGCTTTGTTGCCAAGCCAAGTGCTTTTGAACTCGTCGGGATCGAGGTAAACCACAATCTTCTCGGGCTGTTCGGGAAGTAGATCGAAGTTTACTTCCAGCGATAACGCCGCGGCGCGCTCGAAGCACTCGACATCGTCGCCGATGAACAAGCCACGAATCTTGTCGTGACTCACTACCGTGAGGACGTAGACAATCGGCAGGTCGCTGCAGAAATGGTCCTGGGCGTAGTTCATGATGCGGCGGAGCGGATTGTCGGCCCGGCCCATGATTCGCTCCATGCCGTAGGCCGCCGACAGGAAGTGGCTCTCGTTGATGCCTCGCACGCCGCCGGCGCCAACGAAGATGTTCTTGTTGTAATTAGCCATGCCAATCACTTCGTGCGGCACGACTTGGCCAATGGAGAGAATCAAGTCGTGGCCGCCTTGGGCGATCAATCGATTGGTCTCCGCCGGCCACGGTTTATCCCAAATGCCATCTGTTTGTTCACGGACAAACTCCGCAGGTACTTCCCCCAGCGTCACCACATCCTCTCGCCAGCGATGGACTCGAATGCGATCACGCGGCACGGTGGGATACATCGCCGCCAGTTCCGCGTCGCTCATCGGCTGATGGGTGCCGAGCGCCGGCATCGCATCGGTCAAGCGGTCGCCCAACAGTTCGTGCAGCATGCAGGTGATGGGACCTGCCTGGCTATGCCGCCGCGTAAAGTCGGGCGGCACGGCGAGCACCCGTTCGCGGGGGCCAAGTTTTGACAGTGCTTCGTCCAACGCAGCTCGTACTTCACCAGCGGACAGTTCGGTCGTTGGCGAGCCGGTGGTAAAGAAAAGGGACATCGAGCGATCTGCCGAGAAGAGCATTCATCCGCGAGCAATCAGCTTAACATCGCTGCAAGGCCCGCGGAACTCAAGCAGATCGCTCAACCGGTCTCGGCTGCACTCTCTGCTCTACTGCGAAACGCTCTGGCGAAAAGGGAGAGAGGTCGAACGCAGGCAGGTCTCCCGTGATCGACTGCCGCACGGCGATTGCCGTGGCCGGGGCGAATTGCAACCCGGAGCGGTAGTGGCCCGTAGCCAGCCAAACGTTTTCATGTCTCGGCGCTCGACCGATGATCGGCAGATCGTCATCGTTTCCGGGGCGAAGACCTGCCCAAGCCGTTTCCACCTCGGCTTGCTGGAGAGTCGGCACGAGGTCGACGGCAAACTTCTGCAAAGCGTCGATATCGGCTGCGTTGGTCGCCTTGTCATAGCCGACGTTCTCCACGGTGGCGCCGACCAAGATTCGCCCATCCTGGCGAGGTACGATGTAGCGACCATCGGAGTGAATTACGCTATGAAGCGTTTGCTTGGGCAGGCGGAGCAGCAGCATTTGCCCGCGGACCGGGGCGGTTGGCATTCGCAACGAGAGAAGACTCGCTACGGGACCAGTCCAGGCGCCTGCCGCTAAACAGAAACTGTCCGCACCGAAGGAACGCGTCGCAGTTTCGGCGGCGATGACGCGACCTGCCTGATTGGTGAAGCGAATGACTTCTGCATTCGTTTCGATGACGACACCACGCTCCTGGCAAGCGATCCGCAACGCGGCGAGCCGGCGTGGGTTACGCACTTGCGACTCACTCGGCACAAAATAGGCGTCGCCCGCTGACCAACACGGCTCGATGGTTCGTGCTTCGTTCGCTGAAACAAGCTTGCATTCGATACCTTGTGACGACCAACTGGCAAACTTTCTGCGAAGACGCGACTCGCTTCCAGAAGTGATGGCGTACAAGGCGCCGCACTCAGAGAATTCGTCATCGATGCCGGTCTCTTCGCGAAGCCGGGCTGACCACTCGGCGTGAAGCGGAAAGCTTGCCGTAGCGAGCCGTTCGAGTGCCGGGTGATCAGAGAACCACGAACCAGGGGGCAAGATGCCGGCGCCAGCCCAAGACGCCTCGCGACCGGTTTGGCCGCGCTCCAGCAGTCGAACGGAAACGCCGTGGCAGGCAAGTTCGTAGGCGATCGACAGCCCAATGATACCGCCGCCGACAACAAGGCAATCCGTGTGGCTTGTGACCGCCATCCGCACTAATGGTCCCGCGGTGAACTTGATGTCGTGACGAAGTCGTTAAGCCAGCACTTCTTCTAGTGAATCCCTGAGTGCGGCAAGCGCTTGGTCATCGCTGGTCTCTTGCAGTTCCGTTCGCAATCGCTGCATATCATCCATCGTATCGACGTCGTACCAAGGGGGCAGGGGGGACCAGTCGCGATCTTGGCGCCAGCCGCGGGCAGCCAAGCGGTCGGTCGTTGCTTGCCAAAGCGTCGCATCACTCCAGGGCATGGCATCAAACACCGGCGGCGCCTCGCTCCGGGCGCCAATCAGGTAGTAACCGCCATCGTCGGTCGGTCCGAGCACCAACCGCTGGTCTGCTAGTCGCTCGAACGCTTCGCGAATTACCGCCAGCGGAACATTCGGGCTATCGGCGCCGAGCAGAATCACACGACCAGCGCCCGCAGCGAACGCCGTTTCAAAGTAATACCGCATCCGGGCGCCGAGATCCCCTTCGCACTGTGGCTCTACCTGCCAACCGGATGGGGCCAAAGTAGAGAACGCAGCGCTGGCCTCTGCGGGGGCAAAGCCAATCACATGTCGGTCGGCGCCGCCATTAAGCCGGCGGATCAGTGTTTCGACGAACAGGCGAGCGACCGCCGCCGCTCGCTCGTCGCCAATGTCCGCAGCCAACCGCGTTTTGACTTTGCCGGGCGTCCAGTACTTGGCGAAGATGCCGATCTGGGTAGGCGTCGTGTCGTTCACGCTTGGCGTTACTGCCCTTGCTGGCGTGCGTGGAGCAAACGCCGCAGCAACAGGGGATCGACCTTGCCGAAGAATCGAAACCGGCCATCGACTTTCACGATGGGTGTGCCGGCGCCGTATTCGTGACGAACGTCGGGATGCTCGTCGATGTCCAAAACGCACGGCTCAACGCCGCTGCGTCTCAAGAGTGCAATCGTTTCTTTGCTGCAGGGACAATCAGCAGCGGTGTAGACAACAAACCCTTCGGCATGTCGCGGATCGTTGGGCGATGTGAATCGTTTGATGAAAGTCTTCAGCGACAGCATTATCTCCCCCCCGCACGCAGAATCAGCGGCATAGCGGCCAGCCGCAAATCCGCCCCGCTTCGGCAGCCAGATTCCCACCTGGCGGTGGTTTCCAGCGGCCAGCCGAAAGCCCTAAATCGTCCCCAGCACGGCGGTTACCGATTCCGTTTGTCGGCCCCTGCCGAGGCTGCCTAGGATGTTTGTGGCGGGGCAACTTGCTCCGTCTCCCACCTTTTCGGCTGCTGGATGGCAGCCTCGCTCGTGCTTGCCGACCACGGTGGTCGTGCCTCTTGGACCGGATGCCCCTGGTTTAGCTGCCCGAGCGTCCGTCTGCAAGTTAACGATCGGAGTGCGAACGATGAGCGCCCGCCGTGACTACTACGCTAAATCGCAGGTTGGTCAAGCTCGCCGGCAAAATGCCGCGGCCGCCCAGGTCTCGCCACGCGACCAGCCAAAGTCGCGTCGTAGGGTCGCCAGCCGTAACATCCAAGCCCCCTTCGCACCGCCCGAAGACTGGCACGAACCAACGGGCCCTAGCAACGACTACCGCATTGTTGTGCAGGAGCCGGGCGATGGCTACCGGCACGTGGTGACGCCCGACGAAGTTCGGCAGCGGCTTGCCCAACTGCCCAGCCACTTTCTTCGCGATTTGGAAGTCGTGCAGCTTAGCCGGATGACACGCAAGAAGCAGAGTTTTCCCTGCTATGGCATGCAGTGGGGCCCAACGCTGTACTTGTATCCGCTCGAAGAATCGCTGGTAGAGCACTTCGATCGGCCGCCGACGCCGAGCGTCATCAACGAAGGCAATATGTTTGGCGGCATCTGGGATCAGCCCTCGCCTGGGAGTTGGACGCTCACTTGGACCGAGGAAACCATTCGCGATTTCTACTTAAACAACATCTTGATCCACGAGCTTGGCCACCTGCTCGACGATCGCAACACGGGCTATACCGACCGCGAACGCTATGCCGAGTGGTTTGCGATCGAATTTGGTTACCGCGCGACCGGCGGCGCCACTGCCCGGCGACGCACAGTCCGTCGTCGGCATCATGCGACGTGACATCAGCTCGCTGGCTAATGCCCGCTGTCGCCAGCTGCTCGACGAATAGATGCTCGCTTGATTTGCGGCTAGCCAACCGTTGCCACCGGCGGCAAACCGTCGGAACGGATGACGGCTGGCGAAGGTAGGGCGACTTTCTCACCCGCGTGCCGCTGTGATTGTTCTCCCGAACAGCGTCGGAAGCATGGGCAGGCCAAAACCACTTGCGTAGCTCGCCTGCTACGTGCCATAACCAAGCACTTATGTGACCGATCGCACAGAAGATTCGTGCATGGGCAGGGGATGCTGCTGATTGACGATCGCGACGCCGCGGGGCAGCCCTCGAAGCCAAGCTATTCACTTCGGAGCAAGATGCGATGAGCACCGACGCCAAGAGTTACCACGTTACGGTGCAGGAAGTTTACCGTGACGCCGCCCTGAAGCCCGCGACCAACCTGTGCTGCGTGCCACAGGCGCCCCGCTATCTGCCGGGACTTCATATTCCCGACATCATGCACGAGATGAACTACGGCTGCGGCACGACCGTTCATCTGCAGGATATGCGGAAGGATCAAACGGCGCTTTACGTCGGCGTCGGCGGCGGAATCGAAGCACTGCAGCTCGCCTACTTTTGCCGGCGACCAGCGGGTGTGATTGCCATCGACCCCGTGGCCGAGATGCGTGAAGCGGCTCGCAAGAACCTAGAACGGGCAGCGGAGGCCAACGACTGGTTCGATCCGTCCTTCGTCGACATTCGCGACGGCGACGCTCTCGATCTGCCTGTCGACGATGACGCCGTCGGGTTTGCAGCACAGAACTGCTTGTTCAACATCTTCAAAACGGACGGCGACTTGGAGAAAGCCCTTGGCGAGATGCACCGAGTCCTGGGCAGGGCGGGGCGGCTGGTGATGTCCGACCCCGTAACGCCGAGGGCGATGCCCGCGCGTCTGGTCGCCGACGAGACGCTACGCGCAGCGTGCATCTCTGGCTGCCTGACGCTGGAAGACTACCTGGACAAAATCGTCGCCGCTGGCTTTGGGGCGATCGAAGTCCGCAGCCGCAAGCCGTACCGGATGCTCGACGCCAAGAGCTACGAACTTGACAGCGACCTCTTGCTCGAGACGGTCGAAGTCGCGGCATTCAAAACGCCTGTCCCGGAAGATGGGCCCTGCATTTTCACCGGCCGCGATGCCGTCTATACGGGTCCGGACGAAACCTTCAACGATGGCAAGGGGCATCTGCTGCACCAAAACCTGCCGATGCCGGTCTGCGACAAAACGGCCAACGCACTCTCATCACTCGGCCGCGACGACCTCGTCGTGACCGCCTCTACTTGGCACTACCAAGGCGGTGGATGCTGTTAGCGAACCGAGGCTGTTAGCGAACCGAGGAGTGTGAAGCCCAATAGCATTCGTTCCGCTCACAGATCCTTTCACCCTTCACGCTTCACCCCTTCACATTTC
>JBCDCL010000178.1:0-6457 GCA_039182175.1 Planctomycetota bacterium | reverse complement strand
TAGCCGCGATTCTCAGGCTGATGAATTTCCTCGGCCATCACCTGGCGGACCGCCTCGGGCGCCATCGCATCGTTCTCGCCAATGCCAAAGTCGAGCAACTGCCGCTCAGGATGCTCGGCTAGAGCTTTACGCTTGGCACGCTTGATCTTTTCGAACTTGTAGATCGCGTCATCTTTGCCGTAGTTGGCGCCGCCGATGCGCTCGGCAAACAGTTGCTGAAAGTAGGGATCGGACATTCGCAGGAGAGAGGAATCAGGGGTTAGGAGGCAGGACTAAAGAGCTGTCGGCAAGCCACAAGATTACCTTAGCGCCGCTGAGCGCTCCAGCGGCCCCAAACCTCCGTTCCTGTTAATAGCGGCGAGCGATTATCAATCCTTGACGACGTAAGTCTTTGAGAGTCCGTCGTGCCAACCTCTCGTTGTGTCGCCAAACAGATAACTGAAAGGTTCAAAAGGAATCAGACGAGCAAGCGTGCGACCAAGAATCTGGCCGGCCGACGGTGGGTTTCCGTCCGCGTCAACCACGCGGGTACGCGTGGCCATCTTTCCAAGTGTTTTGCCGCATGCGATCTCTAGTACGACGTAGTAGAAGATGTAGATCGCGAATCCCAAGATTCCGCCGAGGATAGCGAGCTGCTGTTCGTCTACGCTGTCCACCAAGGCAGCCCCCAAAGCGAATCCACCTGCGTAGCTCAAAATGGAGGTGACGACGTAGTCGATTAGATAGTTGACGAACCGATTCCCTTGCGTGGCGTTTCGCGTGCCGTCCGGTCGTAGGCTTTGCGTCCCCTCGTCATCAGCTTCGGTAGTTGCGGGTGATTGGTAGGGATTCTCCACGGTCGTCTCCACGGATGAATGGTATGAGGATACATGGTGGCCACCACAGCTGCTGAGGAAGAAGCCTTAGGCGGCACGTCGCTTAAATGTCTGACGTGTGGGCACGAGCATAACTAAGCCAAGGTTGCATTGCCATCATTTGATTGGCGAAGGCAGTCAACGCCCAAGTCGGCAGGTCTTACGCAGCGACAACATCACCGTTGAGGGCAGCAATCGATCAGCCCGGCGGCCGTGCTAGCAAACGGTTTAATCGATCGTCGTAGGCAAACTTTGCGGGCTGCGGGTTGCTTCGTCGGGCGAGGGCGGTCCGGCTGTGCGGACTGTGCCGGCTGGCTGGCGCCACGGTGGTCTGATTGGGCCGGTTTAGCTGGTTGCCGGGGCAGAGGGGAGTCGAATCGATCAGTGCGGAGGTTTCGTTACGTCCGCCATTGCCGGCGCGGGGCGACCTGTTTGGGTTTGCCCTGCTCCGCCTCACTGCCCCTGCCTCGCCACCGTATCTGCCCGCCGCATGGAAGCGACCCGCCGATCATCACCTCGTCGCTCCGAGCGTCGTCCACTACCAGGAGTGGGGATCGCCAGCTGCCTGCTGGCGATTGCCATCTTGGGCACGCTGGGGTCGGCAGTCATCAAAAAGCGGCAGGCTGTAGCGCAGTCCAACGAAGCCCGTGACGCGGCTGACACACCCGATCACGCGTGGCCCGCGAAGCCAGTGCTTTCTACCACCGAGCACGAGCAATCAGCGGAGCCTAGCGAAGCGACCGATGCCTTGTCGCAACGCGGGACGCTTCAGCCTTGGCCGCCGGCGATCGCCCTTCGGCCACCAACCTACGAAACGCCCTACCCTATCGTAGCGTCTCAGCCATCTGGCGGATACCAACTGCCGCCGCTGGACGAATTGCTCGATGGGACCTTAGTTGATGGTCCTGCCTACGACGAGCCAACGGCGATCGACGACGATTCCGCCGAGCCAAGCTTTGCCGAAGTCTCACAAGACACTACACCAAGCGACACGCTGAGCGCCGACGATGCGAGCGATGTTGCCCGCGACGAGTCCGACGAGCTGAACCTTCAGGCGATGCCAGTATTGGAAATCGCTGGCGATGCGAATTTGCCAGTGGCAACTTCGCTGTCCGACGACGAAGGGTTCACGCTAAAGTCACAACCCGGCATCGAAGATACTGCCTCGCCGGCGGATGCCGACGCTACCCCCAAAGCAAGCAGCTCCGCCAAGTCGTTATTCGCCGCCCCCAGAGCAAGTGAGTCGCCAGTCGCGACGGAGTCGACATTCGCATTGGAGCCTGAGTCGACGATCGAAAATACCGAGCGTGATCTGGAAGCAGCTGAGCAGTTTCTCACGCTTAACGACACCGAGGCGTTGCGAGCAGGCGCAACGCCGATCGAAGAGTTGCTGCTCGATACTCCCGCGCCGCAGCAAGTCGCCAAACTGCTGACCAGCGACGTGCAAGACGCTTTTACGCTCGGCCGGCATGGGGCGTTGTTCTCGGCCCGGAGCCGATTTATCAGCGTGCTGCGAAAGATCGCGATCTCCAAAGATGCCGCCGACACGACCGATCGCCACTCGCTTGCCCTCGCTGCCGGCTTGTGTGCGTTGGACGAAGCAGAGTCGTTCTTACCGCGTGGCGATGCGATGGAGACGGACCTCAACGTCACGGCGATCGCAGCATCGCACAAAACGCCGCTTTACCAGAACGCAGACGGCGAGGCAGACGCATCTACTGTTGGCAAGCAGTGGGTGCTGCCGCACGAGGCGATTGCCCGCTACCACCGCTATGCCCAACACAAGTTGGCGATCGCCGTGGCAGGTGATCAGGCGGGTTCGATGGCGCTCTACGGGCTCGGCAAAACGTACGCCCGGCTCGAAGTGTTGGACGAGGCGCCGCTGGCCGGTCGCACCAGTCTGACGATGTACCGAGCGGCAGTCGAAGCCCACGCCAGCAACTACCTAGCGGCGAATGAACTCGGCGTCGGTCTTGCACGCGTTGGCCGGTACCAGGCTGCTCAGCAGGCCCTCAGCCGAGCCGTCGCGAGTGGCGGCACTTCGACCGTCTACCGCAACCTGGCCAGCGTGCAACGCAACCTCGGTCAGCACCAACTTGCCAGCGCCGCAGAAGCCCGGGCAGCGCAACTTGCTGCTGGCGAACGAGTCGTGGGGGCGTTCTCTCGCGAGCGGGGCGTGAAGTGGGTCAAGCCCGAAGAGTTTAGCCGCGTGGCCGACTCGTACAGTCGTCAGGGCGTTTCGCGACCGCCACAGACCGCCGCTGCGGGGCAGCCACCGCAGCAGCCGCTCGCGACGCGGCCGCAGCCAGGGCCACGCACGGCACAGCGTCCGTCCGCGAGCCAGCCGTCAAGCGCGCCGTCGCTGGCGTCACGCATGATGCCGTGGCGTCGGTCGTCCCCGCCCGGTCTGCAGGCGCCGGCTACGCCCGAATCACTCCGTGCGATTGCCCCTACGAACCCCACCGCCCGGCCTGTCCGCAGTCAAACGATTGTCCGCTAACGAGACGTTCGCCATGCCGATCGCTGTCGCCACACGATTGAAACGTTACGCCGTCGCCGCCAGTCTGCTCGGCGTCGCCATGGTAGCGTATGCCGTGATGCACCCGGCACCCGTTGAACCAACTGCTAAGAAGCATTCCCCCAAGCCAGCAGCGGCGGAAGCACTCGCGAAGTCAGTCACTGCTGAAGACACCGCCTTCCACCTTCCGTCTTCCGCCTTCGCACCGTCTCGCCAGATTCCAGGCCGCCCGGGTTCACTCTCTCTTTGCCAAGCCCTCGGTCCCGCGGCGCCGTTCCCGATTTGGGGCGTCGACGGCACAACGGCGGCGCCGGCGGGTGAAGTCGGTTGGGATTCGCGAGCCAAAATCGAATGGCAGCGATACGCCCAGGGCGAATACGTCGGCCACGCCCGCCTCGCCCACGTGCCGGAGTACCGTCTGCGTGTCGACGACCAACTTTCGGTCTTCTACCTGCGGACACGAGAAGTTCAGTCACGAGCGTACGAACTGCAAGTAGGCGACCAACTGCGGATCGAATCGCTAACCGGTGGCGCCTCGCTCGGTGCGGGTACCCAGCCGGGTGGCCCCAATCCTTCAATCGACGACGGTTTGAATCGCGACTTAGTCATTCAGCCAGATGGCAAAATCGTGTTGCCGTTGATCGACCCGGTGCCAGCGGCTGGAAAAACCGTGTCGGCCCTGCAGCAAGAGCTCGAACGGCGTTACAAGCGGCTTTACAAGAATCCGTCGATCACCGTGACGCCGCTGGTGGTCAACACCAAGCTTGAGGATTTGATTTCGACCGTCGATGCCCGTGGTAGTATCGCCGGTGGTTTGCAGATTGCCGTGGTCGTCACGCCGGCGGGTAAAATTCAATTGCCGGCGCTCGGCAGCGTCTACGTGCAAGGCCTGACGCTGGCCGAGGCGAAGATGGAAATCGATTCACGCTACGCCCAGACGATTCCCGGCATTAGCGTGACCGTTGACCTGACCGAGCGAGCCCAACGGTTCATCTACGTGTTGGGCGAAGTCGAGCAAGGTGGCCAGTTCGAACTTGAGGGACCGACCACCGTCATGCAAGCGATTGCCCTGGCTGGCGGTTGGACGATCGGCGCCAACTTGCGGCAAGTGGTGGTCTTCCGCCGCGGACCGGACTGGCGATTGATGGCGACGATGGTCGACGTCGCCGGCGCCCTGTATGCTCGTCGCCCAGCGCCCGCCGATGAGATTTGGCTAAACGATTCGGACATCATCCTCGTGCCAAAAACGCCAATCGAAGTGGTCGACGAAGTGATCGAGCAGTACTTTACCCGCGCTGCCTACGCTGCGGTGCCGCTCGAAATTTTCTGGGGCCAAGGCTTTTCGAGCATCAGCACCGTGACCAGCTTTTAGCGAGATGGCCAAACGGTCGTTGGCCTAGCTGTCGCCTTTAGAGCCGTCGCCGAGTTCGCCAGCCAGCCACGCCAGATACGCCTCGCTGCCGCCGACGATCGGCGTGGCGATCAGTTCGGGCACGTCGTACGGATGTAGGTCGGCGACCAGTTGCTCGATCGCCGCAAAGTGGCCTTCGGTCGTCTTGGCCGTGCAGAGCCATTCCTCGGCTCGCTCGACTTTGCCTTGCCAGCGATAAGCGCTTTCGATCGGCCCGGAGATTTGTACGCACGCCGCGAGCTTGCGATCGACCAGCTCGGTGGCGATTCGCGTGGCGACCTCGCGATTGCCGGTAGTCGTGCTGACTTGCCAGAACGCGGTCATTGAAGCCTCGGGGGAGTGTGCAGACGGGCGGATCGCAGCGCTTATTGGCGAGTTGGCCGCCTGTGGCGATTGTAGCGGGAATTTTCCGCCGGGCGTAATCATGCCAACTGGCGCCATCCCAACTTGGCGTCAGAAGCAGGTTGTAGGGTTGCCGGTACCCCGTCCGCGCCCCGCCAATCGCTGCTGCCCAGATGACTCCCCAACCCTCGCCCGCGTCGGCTCCGTCGGTCGTTTCCGAAGCGACTGAACTGCTACGCTACTACCCGGATGTCGATACGCCCCGCAGCAGGCGGGTGTTGCATGTGATCAATGGCGAGCACTTCGCCGGCGCCGAGCGGGTGCAAGATTTGCTCGCACTCCGTTTGCCCGACCACGGCTTCGACGTCGGTTTCGTCGCACTTAAGGCGGGACGATTTGGCGACGTCCGCGAGTCGATCAATACGCCGCTCGCGGAAGTCTCGATGGCGTCGCGTTGGGATTTGCGATCGGTCCGATTCGTAACCCGCATGCTCCGCGATGGCGACTACCACCTGCTGCACGCTCACACGCCCCGCTCGGCCTTGATCGCCTCGCTTGCGTCGCGGGCAACGGGTGTGCCGATGCTTTACCAC
The DNA here is from genome assembly GCA_039182175.1 of Planctomycetota bacterium. Taxonomy (GTDB): domain Bacteria; phylum Planctomycetota; class Planctomycetia; order Pirellulales; family Lacipirellulaceae; genus JBCCQL01. Next base: position 739 of record JBCDCL010000178.1, on the reverse strand, counting down.
GTGCATAGTCCGACGAGCCGCGACTCGACACATCGTATTCGCAACTGGGTGAACGACCGTGTCGAGCGGTTTGCGATTCGCTCTGCGGCGAAGTTAATCACCGTCTCGCCAACGCTGACCGAACACATGCACTCGCTCGGAGTTGCTCCCGAGCGAATGCAGTGCGTTTTGAACGGCGTGCCGGCGATTGCCGGTGCTCAGCCCCGCTGCCAACCAACCGATGCTTGGACCGTCGGCATGGTCGCCCTGTTCCGCCCGCGCAAGGGCGCCGAGGTGCTGATCGAATCGCTCGCCGCCTTGCGAGCCCGAGGGCATAACCTCCGGCTGCGAATGATCGGTTCGTTCGAAAGCGAAGCCTACGAACAGCAACTGATCGGCTTGGCTCGCCGGTTGGAAGTGCTTGATGCCATCGATTGGACCGGCTTCACCAACGACGTGGCGAGCGAACTAGCGAAGATCGATCTGCTTGCCCTGCCAAGTCTGTTTGGCGAAGGCTTGCCGATGGTTGTCCTGGAAGCGATGGCGGCGGCGTTGCCCGTAGTCGCCACGCACTGCGAAGGGGTTTCCCAGGCAGTGCTCGACGGCAAGACCGGCCGCTTGGTCGAACCAGGTAGCGTCGGTGGGATGGCGGCAGCGATCGAGGAAATCGTCACCGGCGCCTACAGCTACGAGCAGCTCTCTCACGCTGCCCTGAACCGGCACGCCGAGGCCTTCTCCGACGACACGATGGCACGCCAAG
>JBCDCL010000177.1:0-6457 GCA_039182175.1 Planctomycetota bacterium | reverse complement strand
TTTCGCTTGCTCCCTTACATGCCGTCGATCAAGGATTTGCCCGAAGGATTGCAAAACGAAGAGTTGATCGCCCAGTACGGCGGGCCAGGCGACGAACGCTTCGAGCAGCAACTCGCAGAGATCGACCGCCGAATCGACGCCTTGCCAGCTTACATGACCTTCTCGCCAAGCTTGTGGCAATCGTCAACACCATCGCCCGCTCAACGTTGAACGCGAGCCGTGCCGCCGGTCGCTAGCGCTTCGACCTCAGCTAGCGTCGCCTGAGAGACATCGCCGGTGTAGGTGGTCAGTAACGCCCCGTGAGCCCAGCCAAGCCGCAGGCACTGCTCGGGCGGCTGCCCGGTGAGCAAGCCGTAGATCAGCCCGCTGCAAAAGCCATCGCCGCCACCGATGCGATCGACAACGTCAAGTTGCATCGTGGGACAGGTGAACTTCTTGCCGCCGGTCGCCTCGTCGTCGAGCCACAGCACGGCCGACCACTGATGGCGACTGGTGCTCTCGACTTCGCGGAGCGTCGTGGCGACTAGTTTGATGTTCGGAAACTCAGCCTTCACCTGTTCGATCATGGCGAAGAACGCCTCGGGATCGAGCTTCGAAGACTTCTCGACGTCCTGACCCTTTAGCCCCAGTCCCTTCTGCAGATCTTCTTCGTTGCCGATCAAGCAGTCGAGCGTCGCGGCAATCGCTCGATTCATGTCGATGCCTCGCGACTCACCGCCAGGGAGCGTCTTCCACAGCTTGGCTCGGTAGTTCAGGTCGAACGACGTAACCGCGCCCGACGCCTTGGCGGCCTGCATTCCTTCGATGATCAAATCGGAAGTCTGATCGCCCAACGCACAGTAGATGCCGCCCGAGTGAAACCAACGCACGCCCTGCTCGAAAATCGATGGCCAGTCGATATCGCCCGGTTTGAGCATGGCGGCGGCTTCGTTTGCGCGGTTGTAAAACACAACTGGCGCCCGCACGCCGTGGCCGCGGTCGCTATAGACAGTGGCAATGTTCGGCCCGCGAACGCCATCGTGCTCGAAGTGGGTGTAGAAGGGCCGGACGCCCATCTCCTTGATTCGCCGCTGCACTAACTCCCCGACGCCGTTGTTGACCATCGCCGTGACAATGCCGGTCCGCATGCCGAAGCAACTGGCGAGGTTTGCCGCACAGTTGTATTCGCCCCCCGAGACATGCACATCGAACGACCGAGCATGCCGAAACGGCTGCGGCCCGGGGTCGAGGCGGTGGACCATCGCCCCCAGCGACAGAAAATCGAGTTGGCAGTCTTCTGCCGGGCGGATTTGGAGTGCAGTCATGATGCTGGTGACGCGGTCTTCAGATTTCGGGGACTTTGCATTCACCCTGCCCAAAGAGTGCATGCGTTCGGTAAGATGATCGGCCGACGCCGGCTAGGGGTCAATCCAGCCCGGCAGGGCGGCGACACTTTGGCGCCCGCAGCCTCCCCCCTCCAGCCCTCGAACTTAAGGAACTCCCTCGTGTCGGACCTTTGTGACTTTGGCCTGATTGGCCTGGCAGTGATGGGAGAAAACCTGGCGCTAAACGTCGAGAGCCGAGGCAACCGCGTGGCGGTCTACAACCGCACAACCAGCGTGATGGAGGAATTCATCGCCGGTCGGGCAGCCGGCAAGGCATTTGTCGGGGCCAAGACGATCGAAGACCTTGTCGCGGCGTGCGACCGGCCTCGCAAGATCATGATTATGGTCAAGGCAGGGCCCGCGGTCGATGCGGTGATCGAATCGCTCAAGCCCCACCTCGACCCCGGCGACATCATCATCGACGGCGGCAACACTTACTACGAGGACACCGAGCGGCGGACCAAAGAGGTCGAAGATGCGGGATTTTTATTCTCGGGCACCGGCGTCTCCGGCGGAGAAGAAGGCGCCCTGCTAGGTCCGAGCTTAATGCCCGGCGGCTCGCCCGATAGCTGGCCGCACCTCAAACCGATCTTCCAGGCGATTTCGGCCAAGGTCGGTCCCAACAACGACATCCCCTGCTGCGAATGGGTCGGCCCTCGCGGCGCCGGGCACTACGTGAAGATGGTGCACAACGGCATCGAGTACGGCGACATGCAGCTCATCTGCGAAGCCTACTTCCTGATGAAAGAGGCCCTTGGGCTGACCAACGATGAACTTTATGACGTCTTCGCGGAGTGGAACAGAGGCGAACTCGACAGCTACCTAATTGAAATCACGCGCGACATCTTCAGCGTCAAGGACGAAGACGGTTCGTACATGGTCGACAAAGTGCTCGACCGCGCAGGCGCCAAGGGGACCGGCAAATGGATGAGCCAACTGGCACTAGACCTTGGCGTGCCTAGCACGCTAGTGACTGAAGCTGTTTACGCCCGGAGTCTTTCGTCATTCAAAGACCAACGCGAAAAAGCAAGCCAGTCGCTCAACGGGCCTGCCAGTAGCAAGTACGACGGCGATCGCGACGAGTTCATCGGCCAAATCAAAGACGCCCTGTATGCGTCCAAGATCGTCAGCTACGCCCAAGGATTCGTCCAACTACAAGCGGCCGCGGCCGAGCACGATTGGCCACTAAACTACGGCGACTGTGCCCTATTGTGGCGAGGCGGCTGTATCATTCGCGCGGTCTTTCTCGATCGCATCAAAGAGGCGTTCGACGCGAACCCCAAACTCGAAAATCTGCTGCTGGCGCCCTACTTCGAAGAAGCGGTCGAGAAGGCCCAAGCCGGCTGGCGCCACGTGGTGAGCCAAGCCGCCCTGCTCGGCATTCCCACCCCAGCTTTTGGCGCCGCCCTGGCGTACTACGACGGCTACCGCCGTGCCAGCCTGCCAGCCAATCTGCTCCAAGCCCAACGCGACTACTTCGGCGCCCACACCTACGAGCGAACCGACAAACCGCGCGGGCAGATGTTCCACACGGAGTGGTTGGATTTGCGGAAGACTCCGTAGTTCGGGAAGCTGTCGGCGCGGCGGCGTGACTATGAGTTACAAACCTTTGGAGCTAGACGAATCGGGAGAAATGCGGCTTTAAAGTTCTGCCACATATTGGTTCCAAACCGTACGATTCACGCCGTGTAATCCGGTTCGTCTTGGGGCTCGCGCGAGTCGACTTTCCAAGCGAAGTTACTCGCGCGGCAGACATGGTAGGTTGGGTGCAGAAGTTGTCGGTGCTTTGCGGTTGCTATGCTTTCTTCGGCAAACTGGTGAAAGGAAAAACACATGCGTACCGATGTTATACGCTCGGAGATCTTGCGGCTAATCGAGAGTCGGCCGTATCAACCTTTCGAGATCAACATCGAAAATGGTGATCGGATCGTCGTTGAGCACCCCGAGAACATTGCGATGGGACCTGAAGACGCAACTGATAGGTTTGCCAATCGTGTGCATGTCATTGGTCATCAGGTAATGATTTGCACAACGCTGGACGCCATATCTACCGTTGCGGAAATCGATCAGGGTCATCCGATGGGTGGCGACTCGCCGAAGTAGCAAATCGCCTGTGAACTAACTGCCTGCCCATCCTTTCCTTTCCGGTTTGATTAAATGCCGCAAACTTTTGTCATCTTCGGCGCCTCGGGCGATCTCACTAGCCGCAAGCTTATTCCGGCGCTCTACAACCTGCGTCGCAAAGGGCGGTTGCCAGAGGGAGCGCGGATTGTCGGCGTTAGCCGGACGCCTTACTCGCACGAGGAGTGGCGGAAGGAGCTGACCGAGACGACGGAAGAATTTGCCGGCAAGCACTTCGATCCTGAGTTGTGGGCAGAGTTCTCCAAGCAGATCTACTACCAACCGGGCGATATCGGCAAGATCGAAGACTTCCATACGCTGAGCGATTTTCTAGATGAGCTAGAAAAAGGCGAAGACTCGATCCGCGTTTATTACCTGTCGACAGCACCCCGATTCTACGAGCCGGCGATCAAGCACCTTGGCGAATCGGGCCTCGCAGGCGAAACCAACGATTGCAAGCGACGCGTCGTGATCGAGAAACCGTTCGGCGTCGATTTGGACACCGCCCAGGCATTGAACGAAGTGGTCCACAAGTCGTTCCACGAAGACCAGGTCTATCGAATCGATCACTACCTGGGCAAAGAGACCGTGCAGAACCTGTTGGTGCTTCGATTCGCCAACACCATTTTCGAGCCAATTTGGAATCGCAACTACATCGACCACGTGCAGATCACCGTGGCGGAAGAAGTCGAAGTCGGCAGCCGGGCCGGCTACTACGATTCGGCCGGCGTCATGCGGGACATGATTCAAAATCATCTGCTGCAGCTGCTGATGATTACGGCGATGGAGGCGCCGGTGAAGTATGCCGCCGACCCAGTCCGTGATGAAAAAGTGAAAGTGCTCCAAGCCGTCAAGGCAATGACGCCCGACGAGATTCGCCGCGACACATTCCGTGGCCAATACCGCGGCTACAATCGGCACGAGGGGGTCGAAGCAACCAGCCGCACCGCGACCTTCGCGGCCTTGAAACTCTGCATCCACAACTGGCGCTGGCAGGGTGTGCCGTTTTACTTGCGGAGCGGCAAAGCGCTAAGCTGCCGGACGACGCAAATCGTCATTCAGTTTCGCCAGCCACCTCACATGCTGTTCCAGGATGGACCGCGGAATTCGGTCGACGCTAACCGGCTCGTAATTCAGGTGCAGCCTGGCGAGGGGATCCAGCTCCACTTTCAAACCAAAGTACCGGATCAAGGGATGAAGATGCGGCAGACGGACCTCGATTTCGACTACCAACGCGAATTCAAAGACACAACGATGCCCGAGGCGTACGAGCGGCTGCTGCTGGATGCAATCGAAGGCGACGCCAGTCTGTTTGCCCGTGCGGACGAAGTAGAAGCGGCTTGGGGGATCATCGATACGATTCTAGAAACGTGGCAGAAGAGCGACCGGCCAACGCTATACGGCTACGATCCCGGTCTGTGGGGGCCGGAGGAATCAAGCGAGTGGATGCAGCAGTCAGGCCGGCAGTGGTTTGACATTTGCCCTGTGCTGCATTGATCGAAGTTGTCTTCGGCTCTCGGTGTTTCGCTTACCAACCGAAGAGAATGTCGAGTGCCAAAGAGAGCTTCGTTTCTAACCAGACTCTGCCTCGCACGCTGGGCCGGTCCGCAGCTCGGGTGGATCGGCGTGCCGCTACTGGTGGCGACAATAGCCCTGGGTTGGCTCGGGCCGCCTTGGTGCTGGGCGGCGGCACTGCCGGCTGTGGCCCTGGCTCTCCTGGTGTGGTTCTTTCGCGACCCGCCCCGGCAGGTGACGCACACTCCGAATGGATTGCTCGCCCCCGCCGATGGGAAAATTGTCGCGATCACGCCGATCGACCACTACGACTTTTTCGATGGCCCCGCAGTATCGATCGGCATCTTCTTGTCGATTTTCAACGCCCACGTCAATCGATCGCCTGCGGACGCTACCGTCCTCGAAACGGATTATCGGCCGGGCGCGTACCTCGACGCCCGCGATCCAGAGAGTGCCCGGCGAAACGAGTATCAGTGGATTGGCTTTGCAGATCACGAAGGTAGGCGATTCGCGGTGCGACAGGTTTCGGGCGCGGTCGCTCGGCGAATCGTCTGCGAATTGACGCCCGGCGCCACCGTTCGAGCTGGCGATAAGTTTGGTATGATCAAATTCGGTTCCCGAACCGAGCTAATTGTGCCGCTTGGCTGCCCGATTGCCTGCCAGATTGGCGACCGCGTGCGGGCTGGCATTAAGGTCTTGGCCTACCTGAATGTTGACGGCTGAACGGCCGACCTCAACCGCTGACTTGTTGATCTAGCTACCGTGATGTCTGCTGCTCGCCCCGTTTCTGTCCTGCCGACGTTGCTCACACTTGGCAACTTGGCCTGCGGGCTGGGGGCGGTGCTTGTTGCTGGTTCTGAGCAAACGCACGCCGGCTGGTCGCCAATCGAGATGGCTGCGGGACTCATCGTGCTCGCAATGGTGTTCGACGCGGTCGACGGTTTGGCGGCCCGGGCAATGCAGGCGGCCACAGAGTTTGGCGCCCAGCTAGATAGCTTGGCGGACATGGTCTCGTTCGGCGTCGCCCCGGCCGTGCTGCTGGTTGAGCACAGTCCGTGGCGGGCAGGTTTACCCTTTCAATTGACAATCGCTGCTGCGGTATTGTTCGCGTGCTGCGTTGCCTTGCGTCTCGCCCGGTACAACACAGAGGCGGCTGCGGAGGCAGAGCAAAAGGACTTCGCAGGGCTGCCGTCGCCCGCGGCGGCGGCGTTGGTGGTCGCCCTCGTCATCTTTATTCCGCTTAATGTAGGCACGCTAGCCTTACCCGCGGCGTACGTGGCCCTCGGGCTACTGATGGTCTCCTCGATTCCCTACCCGCACGCAGTGCGATGGCTAGCACGGCAGCGACTAAACACGCGAGGTATCGCTCTACTCGTTGCAGGCATCGCAATGGCGCTGGCCGCTCGTCAGTGGGCAATTCCCTTGGTTGTCGGTAGCTACGTCGCAGTGCCGCCGCT
>JBCDCL010000176.1:0-6467 GCA_039182175.1 Planctomycetota bacterium | reverse complement strand
GACAAAGTGCGAGCCTTAGCAATGGCGTTCGCCATGCCGGCGGCGATGCTGGAGCGGAAGCTCGGACTGGATGCGATCGACCTCGACGACGAAATGACGGTCATCTTCACGTCGGGCTCAACCGGCGTGCCGAAGGGCGTGATGCTGACGCATAAGAACATTGCGTCAAACGTCGACGCCATTCAGCGTGTGGTCCATCTCCGGCCAACAGATGTAATTCTCGGTATCTTGCCGTTCTTTCATTCGTTCGGATACACGGTGACGCTGTGGGGACCGCTGGGTCTCGATCTACACGGCGCCTACCACTTTAGCCCGCTCGATGCACGGCAAGTCGGCAAGATCGCGGGTGCCCGCGGAGCAACAATTCTGCTGAGCACGCCGACATTCCTGCGGTCTTACATGAAGCGTTGCACCAAGGAAGAGTTCGCCAAACTCGAAATCGTCATCGCCGGCGCCGAGAAGTTACCGGTCAAGCTTTGCGACGCCTTTGAAGAGAAGTTTGGCGTCCGGCCGATCGAAGGCTACGGCGCCACGGAACTCTCGCCCGTGGCGTCAGTTAATGTGCCGCCCAGCCGCTCGCAAACCGATGAGCTGGACTATCGCGAGGGGAGCGTTGGTCGTCCGCTGCTAGGCACGTCGGCAAAGATCGTACACCCTGAGACGGGCGAGGACCTGTCGGTCGACAGCGAAGGTTTGCTCTTGGTCTCTGGCCCTAGCGTGATGAAAGGCTATTTGCACGAGCCGGAAAAGACCGCCGAGGTGCTTCGCGACGGCTGGTATGCGACGGGCGATATCGCTCGCATCGACGCCGAGGGATTCATCCACATCACAGGCCGCGAGAGCCGCTTCTCCAAGATCGGCGGCGAGATGGTGCCGCACGTGCTTATCGAAGAAGTGATCGAGCGGTTCCTGGGCGATGGCGAAGATGACGACTTGATAGCCGTCGTTACAGCCGTGCCCGACGCCAAGAAGGGCGAGCGGCTCATCGTCGTTCATCGCGAGATGACGAAGTCGCCCAGCGAGATAGTGGAGTACCTCAAAGCCGAGGGCCTGCCCAACCTTTGGATCCCTTCGGCCGATAGCTTTTTGCAAGTCGACGAGCTGCCGCTCCTAGGATCGGGCAAACTCGACCTGAAGTTGCTATCGAAGGTCGCCCTAGAGAAATTTGGCGCCTAGACAGCCAGAGTCACCATCGTGGGTTGGGCTTTGCTGCCGTCAATGCACGGTCATCAAATTGGTGACGCGGTTGGCTTGCCGTGTAGCTTCATTTGTTTGCTCGCTCTGCAGCGGGCAGAGTTGAATAAGTTCGCCACGCACCTGTTCGTCCAAGTTCTCCAGCCGACCGGCTAGGCGTGCAATGCCACGTGGATTTCGCTGCGTGGTCTGCGAGAAGGTCGAAACGAAGTTCATCGTCTCCACGAAATTGTGGTCCGCCGTGTTGGTAATCAGGGGCGAAATCGTCTTCGCTACCAAATCAGCCGCCGCCCGCTCGAAGTGAATGAACGAGTCGAGCCGCGCGGTGACCATCGGCGTGCCGTCCGCATTGGTGCCCGCCGCCGATTGCAGCACCAGCAAGCTATGGGCGCGTATCGGTCGCGGTAGCGGCTTCGCTTCGTAAACGCCTTCGGCGTAGAGCACGACGCGATGCTTGGCGTCGGGTCCCCAGTCGGCATGCAGCACACGTAGGGCGCCTTCGGTCCCCGCATTGTCTGCAGCCCGGAATGTCGTCGGCGATATCCGCCTGACTTCCAACGGGCTAACGCCCATCACGTTCCAAACACCCGTGACGATTTCCGGCCGCTGCGCGAGAAAGGTAAACACCTCGGGATCGCACTCAATCGTCTGCGTCGGCATCCGGCGAAAGACGCTGTTGTTGCGAACAATGTAGTGAGCGATCCGGCGATTCTTCTGCGAGAGCTTATTCCACGGAATGCCCTTTTTGGCGGCGGCTTCCGCCATCGGGTCCGAGCTACCGCGTACCGTCGGCGCCCGTCCTGTTGTCGGAGTCCGATCTGGCGATTGGGCATAGACCGTGGGCGCCTGCATGAGCACGACGAGCAGTACGCCGGTGCCAATCCGACGCCAGCCGGACCATGCGCGCACCACCGCTCTGGTAGATAAACACAACGCCATTCCGTTCCCCCCCAAGCGATGCACCGGCGGCCAGAGTGACGCCCAACCTTGACGGTCGCGGGCGACTTTGCCGGTACAACAGACTCTTTCGGTTATGCGATTCGCTCGGCGTGAGTGAAACCTGCGGGAGAGGGCGGACGCCGGCTGGCTCCGCCCGCAGGTGCGTCTGTTTGCTCTTGTGGCCCCGGCGGCAAGTCGGAAGAATACTCCCCGCGCGAAACCGGAATTGGCTTAGGGTTATGAACCTCGCGAGTCACGCAGGTATGAGGCGACTGATCCCCCGACTGCTATCGGTGCTAGTGCTCGCCGCTGTGGTGACGGGCGCCGCGGTTTGGGCAGCGCGGATTTATTTGGCCCATGCTCTGACCGCCCGGGCCGTACAGCCCGATGCTGCCGATGCTTTGATTCCTGAACTGGCTGATCTTGGCAGCGTCGGCATCGAACCTCTTGCGGCGGCCGCTGCCAGCACCAAACGGTCGGTAGCTCTGGCCGCCCGCGAAGAAATTGATCGCTTGGTGCGGCACTGGGCGAAGCTCGAGTTCGAGCAACCTGGCATCACCCAAGATCCTAGCCGCCAACAGTTGGCAGTTGCTCTGTTGGGACAGGCAGACTCTTTTTCGCCGGCCGGCCAGCAATGGCTAGCGGGCGTTGCGAGCCGGTTGCTCCGCGATAGCACAGGTCGTGTCGGCAACACGGAGCTAGTCACCGCCTGCGATCAACTACTGGCGGCAGCCCGGCAGCGAAGCCGCGTGCTCGACACGGTTGAGCCGCCGCGAAGCACCGTTTCGTCTGCGACCGCAGACACTCCCGCCGTCATCAAACCAACGCCTTGGCAACCGGTGACACCATCGCCTCAGCGGTCTGTCGTGGCTGAACCTGAATCGACAATGCCGATCGCCGTGGCGCCACGCACCGAATTGCCATCGTCCACTCTCGAGCCGGTTGAACCACGCGAGGTTTTGGAGCCCGCGGCATCGCGGCAAATAACACCATCGCCGCAGCCGGCCCCAATCACAAGTTCGCCTGCACCGATCGCCCGTTTGCCCTGGCAGTCTCCTGGCCGCGTGGGACCTACCGCCACGGGGCCGCGTGGCCGCTCTTCGCGTCGTCATATAGCGACCATTTTCGTTCAGCCTTATTCGCTTTCGCTCGCACTGGCGGCGACACTGCCTGATCGAATGCTGCTAGCGATCGCACTCAATCCGAACTCCGACTCGCCTATCGATCCGCTGATCCGGGCAGCCGTCATCGGTCGCGGCTTTGGCGCCGCCTCGCGGCAGCAACTGCAGGACGCCATCTCGAAGAGAGAATCAATCCGCGCGGCACTCGTCGACAACGTCGTCATCGCCCGCAGCGGATCATCGTCGCGCCTACTGTTGCTACTAGCGTCGGACGAATCGCCCCGCGTCCGCCGTGCTGCGATCGCTGCTCTGGGCAATTCGCATAACCGGTTGCTCGTCGACGCTGCTTGGCGAATGGCTGTCCGCGACCCTGATCCAACTGTCGCGCAATTAGCTGATGAACTCCGCCGACGCTAAGGCGGTGAGTTTGGTCGGGAAAGTCTAGCCAATTCGGCGAAGCACCAAGCCGCCGCAGGCGACTAATAAGCAAACGGCAGCAGTGGGCTCCGGCACCGATTGACTAAAGAGAGTGGCGAGTGGAGCAGGCGTTGTGGCGCCGAAGTTGTTCTTCCAGAGTTCGTAGCCGGCGATGCTGTCGTCGGGCGAGTTGCCGTCTCGCCAGACGGTGAAGTCGGCGATGTCGACGACGCCGTCTTCGTTGTAGTCACCAGCAAGTGCGGCTTGCAAGAACAACCCGGTGGAGTCAATCCAAACGGCGCCGTTATCGTTGCCCGCTTGGTTGAAGATGAACGATAGGCGTGCTTCCACGGCGCCTTCTGGGGCGACGACTTCTAGCGAATGGTCGAGCCACGTGTTCTCGGAAGACAACCCATCGTGGACGAGCTGCGTGACCTCGCCCAGGAAGTTGCTCGATCCGCTAGTGGCGCCGATTTCACTGTAGAATTCCACCTTCATCGTGACGTCGTTACTCTTGCCGACAAGCGTGTCCCAAGCCGGGCTGTAGGTGCTTGCGACCGCTTCCAGCAAGTTTCCTTCGGTAACGGGAACGCGTTGCGACACGCCTGATTGATTGCCGGGCCCGTTGAACTGGCCAAAGATCTTCAACGAGTCGGCGCCATCATTTGAGAGATCGCTGTTGGCCAATACATTCGGAATGGTATTGCCGAACACGTCCCAATGGTCGAGCGATCCGCCCGCAGCGTCGAACCCTGGATTGCTTAGCAGATTGAGGTCGGGCTCTGGCGGTGATGTGCCTTCGGGCAGCCAGACGCGGACGTAGTCGACCAGCATCGTTTGTGGCCAGACGGTCGTGGCATCGGGATCGCCATCGAAGGTGCCGCCCACCGCCAGGTTGACGATAATGTTCTTCGGCGTTTCGAAAATCGGCCGGTCGGGGCCTTCGGTGACGGTGAAGTGCAGGTTGCCATCGACGTAGTAGCGGACGCTCGTCTCGTCCCACTCTGCGGCGTAGGTGTGGAAACCGGCGTGAAAGTCGACTGGCTGGCCATTTTCGGTCGCCATGTATTCGCCGAAAACATATTGATGACCATCGCAGCAAGGGCCAGGATTCGTCTGCCAGTGGTAGGCGCTGGAGACTAGGTTTGGCTTGCTACCGCGATTTTCTAGGATGTCGATCTCGCCACCCTGTGGCCAATCAACCTGATTGGCGTTGAGCCAAAACGCCGGCCACATACCTTTCGATGTGGGCAGGTTGACACGCGCTTCAAATCGACCCGGCCCAAACAGATCGCGCGACGTGATCAAACCCGATTGATAAGGCTTGCCGGCACGCGGAACGTTGATTGCCGTGAGTTGCAGGTTGCCGTCGGCAACGGTGACTTGATCGGGGTGGTAGTACTGCTTCTCGTAATTGAAGCTATTTCGGCGATTGAGGGCTTCCCACTTGCTGGTGTCGAGCGTGACGCCATCGAATTCGTCGTGCCAATAAAGATCCCAGCCCGGCAGGTCGAGCGACTGCCCCGTCGACAGATCTGCATACGAAAGGGCGCCGAACGCCATCTGCAGGCAGAACAACAGGCGAAGACCACGTGGGCGGCCAATCAACGGGCAGACGTTCAAAACATTCTCCACGGCCTGGATATAAGAGCGGGAAGAATTCCGCTCACAAGCCGCCTGGGAAGCACTGACGAGTGTGTAACTGTTTCCGCCTCGGCGAACGCTGTAGTCTATGCAAATCCGGTGGCAGCGTCCAACGATTTATGGGACCTCAAAGAGCTGCAGATGAGCGATCCTGTACCCGCCGTGGAATCCACCCAGTGTTGAGTAACAGTTACTCGCGGGCTTTGGAGGGAGAAGCGTCCCTGGCCAAGCTACGCGAAAAGCAGCGACTGCGGCCTTAGCGAGACGTCGGCTACCGGCTAGCGGAGCAGGCGGGGCGTGGCGGTCGCCGTTTGCGTCTGTGCCACGCGACTCGCGGTAACGTGCTGGCTGCGGATCGCTGGTAGGTAGGCTCGCACGCCGGTGACCTCTACCTGCTTGCCAACGAGTGGCTGCAGGTCCATGCCAGGCTGCGGGGTTACGAAGGTCGCCACTTTGCCCTGCTCGTTTAGCAAGGCGAATTTGGGTGCGTCGGCCCGCTTCGACACAACCGCTCGCAACTCGCCGACAATCGGCTGAGCCGCGGCTGCCGGCGTGGCGCCTGGGGTGACCCCTGGAATAGGCGTAATAGTTGTACTGACCGTCGGTGGCGGTACGACACTCGAAGTGGCGATCGAGGCCTGCGGCGTCACGCTCGCCAGTTGTTGATGGCGACCGGCGATCGCGGTAAAGCGGTCAACGCGATTTGAAAAGGCTCGCGCGGCAGCGAGCTCTTGCGGATCGCGAGTGGTTGATTGCAGCCGCGTCGCAGCGACGGCGATGCCTTCGAGTCGCCAGAGATGCGGCGCTTCGCTGACCCGCCGAGAAAGCTCAACTTCCAATGCAGCAAGCTGCTTTGCAAACGGTCCGCTCGTTGAGACGACTGGCGTACCAAGCACATCGCTACGATTGGCCGCCGCCGTGGTTGATTGAGGCGTCGGTGTTTGGCGAGCGACGGGCGTTTGTTGTTGAGGCTGCGTTGACGCTTTCGGAGGCGAGGCCGGTGCCGTAGCAGCTGTCGCTGCTGTTTGCGTTACCCAACCACCGTTGGTCGGCGGATCGTTCGCAATGCTGGTGGAAGCTATCGGGGTTCTGTGTTGCGTGGCAGCGGTTACCCATTGCGATGCAGCTTGGCGAGGCGTTAAGGCGTTGACG
>JBCDCL010000175.1:0-6493 GCA_039182175.1 Planctomycetota bacterium | reverse complement strand
GCTGATTTGAAAACCGCTGCCGCCGGTCCAGTGCTTACGGGCGACCAGGTGGCCAACAACATCGCGCACCCGCTGCTGCTGTGATGCATTGAGTAACTGATATTGCCAAACGCCTTGCGTCAGGATTGCTTCCCACGCGGGGTCGAAGCGTTTGGGCGATCGCCGGAACCAATCAAATAACACTCTGTCGACCGCCCCTTAAATTCAAAATAGCGGTGGGCGGCCCATCTGTCGGCGCCAGTTGCTTAGATGTCCCAAGTGCATCGCCTCGTGCGTGCTCAAGAGGTGCGCCAGCAAGTCACTCTTGGTTGGCAACGTGCTCGCTAACACTTTCAACGGGTTCGGTCCATCGAGCGACGCTGAATCGGCCTCTGCAACAGCCTCAGCGACTAGTTGGTGGCCCTTCCGGAGCGCGGACAGCAGTTCGTCCTTGGTTGGCTTAGGGGCATCGTCGGCTGCGGGGTCACTGCCCATGCCATAAGCCTTGTGCCACGGCTCTGGCAGCCGCTTCTCATTGCCGAGCAGCCGGAGCGCCGAGTCGGTGCAAATCGCCAAGTGCCCCAAAATCCACGCGGGCGTATTCACACCCGCTGCCGGCTGTCGCCGCAGCTCTTCATCCGTGATGTCTTGCATCAGACTTTCGCACATTGAAAGCGTGAAGGCGTAAAGCGTGACGAGCCGTTGATCCATCGTTCGGTATTGCTCCGTTACAAAGCCGCTTGCGTAATGCTTACACCAATCGTCTAGCCTAGCCGGCAATTCGGACGCGGATAGGCGAATCGCTCAACGGGCCATCGTAATGCAGCAATAGCCGAGCAACCAGTCGGCCAACGAAGCAAGTGCGAAAGCTCCCTAGCAGCATGGCCCGACCGGCAAGCCTGCTAATCGAAGGCAATCTCGCAAGCTTGGTCAAACCTCGACCGCAACAGCCTCATTTGATCGGCGCTAAGTCGTTGACCGATGAGGCTGGCGATGTGCAGCCCGGCAATCAGCGTGACGCCAGCGGGCACAAACCATAGAGCCCAAGGCTGCGTGCCGAGCGCCCACTGGGCGTAGCCAAACATGATGGCGAAGAAAATCACACACGCGGCGCCAAAGTAAACCATCATGACTCCGGTCCAAATCTCCGGGCGAGGCGAAAAGCGGCCGTAGACTTCGGTGAGAGGCGTGTCGGTTGTGGTTTCTTTCTGGCTTAACTGCACTCCGAGATGGGGCGACCACAACCGGCGCTGGCTCGGCTCGATTTTGAAATCGAAGCAGGCCCCCGAGGACTCAACGTGCGTTCGTAGTCCGGGAGCAGCGATCGCCTTGCGAAGTTTGCTGAGCACGTCGTCCAATCGCCCCGGCACGTCGAAGCGGAACGTCGGCTGCATTCCGAGGGAAGGCACGGCAGACACCAAGCGAGCGATAGATGAGAAGAGCCGGCAAAACCGTGCGAGGTTCTGCCAAGCTCTAGTCTACTGTAAACGCGACATGCTTGGGATTGCCGTTTCGACGACTACGGCCAGTTCAGTCGTCCAGCAGCTTCCTTAGGACGAACGCCAGGATGCCGCCGTGGCGGTAGTAGTCGAGTTCTACCGGCGTGTCGATGCGGACTGTCATCGGGAACTCCTTGCCGTCCGCTTTGACGTTGATCGTTTGGCGTGGCTGGAGATCGTCGCCCAGGTCGGGGATGTCGAACGTCTCTTCGCCGGTGAGGCCTAGCGACTGCCACGTGGCGCCGTCTTGGAATTCGAGCGGGAGGACACCCATCATCACCAAGTTGCTGCGATGAATCCGCTCATAGCTGGCGGCCATCACGGCACGCACGCCTAGCAGGTAGGTGCCCTTGGCGGCCCAGTCGCGGCTGGAGCCGGTGCCGTACTCGGCGCCTGCGATCACCACGAGCGGCGTCCCGTCGGCCTGGTACTTCATCGCCGCATCGTAGATGGGCATGACGTCATCGGTGGGAAGGTATCGCGTCACGCCCCCCTCGGTGCCCGGCGCCAGCTGGTTGCGAATGCGAATGTTAGCGAACGTGCCTCGCGTCATGACGCGGTCGTTACCTCGCCGGGATCCGTAGCTATTGAAGTTTCGCGGCTCGACCCCCGCAGCTTGCAAGAACTTGCCAGCAGGCGAGTCTTTGGCGATGGCGCCGGCAGGCGAGATGTGATCCGTCGTGGTCGAATCTCCCAGCAACGCCATACAACGGGCGCCAGTGATCGGCTCGATCGGTGACACATCGCGGGTGAGTGACGATAGGAACGGCGGCTCCTGGATGTAGGTACTTGTGGAGTCCCAATCGTAGAGTTCGCCTTCGCTCGTCTCGATGGCGTTCCACTTGGGATTCTTGTCCCACACGCCGCCATACTGCTCTTGGAACATCTCGGGCAGCACGCAAGACGACACCACCGATTGCACTTCTTCGTGCGTTGGCCAGATGTCTTTCAGAAAGACATCGGCCCCCGATTCATCTTGGCCGATTGGTTCGGTCAGCAGGTCGATGTCCGTCGATCCTGCTAGTGCGTAAGCGACCACCAGCGGCGGACTCGCCAGGTAGTTGGCTTTGACGTGCGGATTGATCCGTCCCTCGAAGTTGCGGTTACCGCTTAGCACGCCTGAGACGATCAAGTCGCCTTCGACCACAGCATTCGACACTGGCTCGGGCAGTGGGCCGCTGTTGCCGATGCAGGTGGTGCAGCCGTAGCCGACCGTGTAGAAGCCGACTGCCTCTAGCTCTTTGTCGAGGCCTGACTTCTCCAAGTAGTCGGTCACCACACGCGAGCCGGGCGCCAGGCTCGTCTTGACGTACGGCTTCGCTTTGAGGCCTTTGGCGGCCGCCTTCTTGGCAACCAAACCGGCAGCGACCATCACGCTAGGGTTGCTTGTGTTTGTGCAACTTGTGATGGCGGCAATCGCGACGGCGCCGTGGGTGATTTCGGTTGAGTGTCCGTTGTTTTGGACCATCGCCTTGCGCGTTAGAGCCGCCTCGTCGACTTGGAATCCTTGCGGCCCAACCGGCGCCCGCAACGCTTCGCCGAACGCTTCCTTCATTCGCGACAGGGGCACGCGATCTTGCGGTCGCTTCGGACCAGCGAGCGACGGCTCGACAGTCGACAAATCGAGTTTCACGACCTTGGTGAATTCGGGCACCGGAGCTGCGTCGGTGCGGAACAGGTGGTTCTCTTTGCAGTATCGCTCGGCAAGTTGCACCTCGGCATCGGTGCGGCCTGTTTGGCGAAGATAAACGAGTGTTTGATCGTCGACAGGGAAGAAGCCCATCGTGGCGCCATACTCGGGACTCATGTTGGCGATGGTCGCTCGGTCGGCCAGCGACATGCCCGACACGCCGTCGCCAAAGAATTCGACGAACTTGCCGACAACTTTCTCTTTCCGCAAAATCTCCGTCACCGTCAGCACCAAGTCGGTAGCCGTGGCGCCGGCAGGCAGCTTGCCGGTGAGCTCCATCCCGACGACCTCGGGCATTAGCATGTAGATCGGCTGGCCAAGCATGACGCCCTCAGCCTCAATGCCGCCGACGCCCCAACCGACGACTCCCAAGCCGTCGATCATGGTGGTGTGGCTATCGGTGCCGACTAGCGAGTCTGGCAGAGCCACGCCATCGCGGACGAAAACGCACTTGGCCAAATATTCGAGGTTCACCTGGTGCACGATGCCTGTGCCGGGCGGCACGACGCGGAAGTTGTCGAACGCCTTTTGCCCCCAGCGGAGGAATTCGTACCGCTCTTGGTTGCGTTCGAACTCCAGTTCGATATTCAGATCCAGGGCCGAGTCGCCCAGGAAGTGATCGACCTGCACCGAGTGGTCAATGACCAGGTCGACGGGCGCCAGTGGATTGATTTTCTTGGGGTCGCCCCCCAGTCGCTCCATGGCGGACCGCATGGCTGCCAGATCGACCACGCAGGGGACGCCGGTGAAATCTTGCAGCACGACGCGAGCTGGCTTGAAGGGGACCTCAACCGCCGCGGCGCCCTTGCTGTCGTTCCACGCAGCCAAGGCTTTGACGTCGTCTTGCGTCACGACGTAGTCGTCGCAGTTCCGCAGCACCGATTCCAACAGCACCCGAATCGAGTAGGGCAGGGCAGCCACTCTCGTGAGGCCAGCCTCTTCGAGCTTCGACAACCGGTAGAGGTCGGCCGAGCCATTGCCAGTATCAAACGAGTCACGGGCGCCAAACGGATCGGATAGTGCCATGGAAAGGAGCGGGGTGTGGTTGGGTATGAACAGACGACGTAAGCCGAGAATATACCCCATCTTCGGCCCGCTTGGGAGTCGCGAAAACCCGCTGGCCGCTGAGTTGCCGGCAGTGACGCCGGCTCATCACGGCCGGGTCGGCATCACCCGCCGTGGGCAGTTCGGCCGGCCAAGCCGAAGTGGTGGGCGGCGAGCCGGAAGCCTTCGGGGTGGTGGATGCTGAGCTTCTTCTTGATTCGCGAGATGTGATCGCGGGCCGTCGAGGCGGTAATGCCCAGCACCTTGGCCACTTGCTCCGAGTCGGCGCCGCCCGCGACGAGCGCTAGTACGTGGCGCTCGCGCTTGGTGAGTTCCCCCTCGAAGATGCGGTGAAACAAACAGAGCACTTGCCCCGAGTTGGCGCCGTTGCCACTTTCGAGGGGAAACAATCGGAGCGAGAGGCGGATCACGCGGTCTTCAAAATTAACCCGCACCTCCAGGTTGCTTTGCTCTTCGCGGAACATGCACGCCTGCACGAACGCATCGCGGCACTTCGGCTTGTCGGCTTCGATGCACCAGTCCCAGGGCTTGGTGCCTACTAGGTCGGGAACGCGTGGATGCAGAATGCAAGTGCCGTCGGGGTCGACCACAAACGTGTAACAGTCGGCGAGGCCTTCGATCGTTCGGCTGTCGACGGACATGAGCGGAGGGTCGACGGGGTGTCGCGAAAGAAACGCGTAGCCACGCAAATGTCGAGCAGATGTCGATCGACTCGGGCTGCGCCTGCGGCCGATATTACCTTGCGGGGCGGGGTGACAACACCGGCCACCCGTTGCGGAGACTGCCTTCTGCTACGCGGATTTGGACCGACATGGGGCAGTTGCCCCGCCCCACTTTTCTCAGCGCCGGCATGGGCAATGTCGACCGCTGCGACTGTCAACAGACAGCCTTAAGTACGCGCTGAAGCGAACCGGTTGATCGGCTAATTGTTGCCGGGTGTAAGAGTCTCCTCCCACACGACCGACGACATGCACTTGGGGCAGTCAGCACAGGAAACGTTGCGTATCGAGCGGAGTTCGCTCAACGCTTCTTCCATTACTTCGCGCCAGTCTTCACCCAGCTTGATGGCCATGCATGCCAGGTCGCTCCGCAACTCGGGAGTTAGCTCAATCTGCTCCGCCAAGTGCAAGATGGCTAATGTGCGATCCATGGTGACCTCGAATTCAACCGCTGGTTGCCAAGGGCAGCGCCGCGGTAACTAGGACTGCGTGCCACTAACGACAAGGGCACGTCTGTATCGTATCCAGTTTTGAATACGCAGCGGACAAGTCTTTCGACTTTTTTATGAATTCGCGATACCAATACCCGCAATTGCGGCGAAGTGCAGTTTTGTTCAGCGAAGCGATAGCATTTCTTGTCGGTATCGTTTGATCACTTCGGATCGAAGCAGCAAGCCAACCAACCGGCGGTTCTCTCCTTTGCCAACTTCGACTGGCAGTGTTTCAACGTCGCGGGCGCCGAAGTCACGCATCGCCTCAATGAGGTTTTCCGCAGGATGCACCGAGATTGGCGTCCGTAGTGCGATGTCCTCGGCGTTGACCAGCGTTGGTGAGATATCGCTGTCCAACACGCGGTGCAAGTCTTCAGCGCGAATGATGCCAAGCAGCTTGCCATCCGCTTTCAGTACGGGCAGGCTTTCGATCTCAGGATGCTCGCGAGCGATGCGGACGATTTCTAGGGCGTTGTCCCCAGGCTTGAGGCTCGGGAAGTGGCGGATCATTACGTCGCGGACCATCACGTGGTCAAGATTGTGCAGGTCGTGCCCACGCGAAATCGATTCGCCCCGGCGGCTGAGCTTCTTGTAGTAGATACTCTCGGGGTCGATGACGCGGGCGATCAAACTCGCCAAGCCGGCTGCGGCCATGATTGGCAGGATGATTTGATAATTGCCGGTCATCTCGTAGACGATCAAAATTGCTGACAGCACGCCCTGTGTCGTACCCGCGACCACGGCGCCCATGCCGACGATGGCGTACAAGCCGGGCGAGGAGCTGTAATCCGGCAGGATCAGGTTCATCACCAAACCGAACGACGCGCCGAGCGTCGCCCCCAGAAAGAGCGACGGGGCGAACACGCCGCCCGAACCGCCGCCTGCCAAAGTAAGACTCGTAAGCAGCGGCTTGAGCAAAATCAGTGGCACCAGCCACACGAGTTGGCTGGCGATCTCCTCGCGGCGGACCCAGACCGTTTTGTCTTGCTCCGTCTCGCCACGGACTAGCTTTGCCGATTCCTGCAGGCCGGCGGCGGCGCGATCGATTAG
>JBCDCL010000174.1:0-6509 GCA_039182175.1 Planctomycetota bacterium | reverse complement strand
TCTGGTCATTCGGCGGAACGTCGTCTTTGAGAACGAGTGCGACATCCCCTTCTCCCCGCACGGGCACAAGACGCCCACCGATGGCAACGGCATCATCATGGATGACTTCTACAACACGCAAGGCGGCGGCCAAGAGGGCGGCTACCAATCGGACGTGCTGATCGAAAACAACCTCAGCTTCAACAACGGCGGCCGCGGCATTCATGTCTATAAGTCGGATAACATTCTGATCCGCAACAACACCACGTTTCACAATATGCGTGTGCTGTCGAAGTACGGCTCGGATCCGGCTGAGATCAATGTCGACGAATCATTCGGCACGCAGGTCATCAATAACATCATGGTCAAGAACCCTGAGTTGAAGAATCCTGCGCTTCGCTTCTGGAAGAATGACGTCGAGACGACAAAAGTCATGAACAACGTGGTAGTCGGCGAAAAGAATTTCTGCGGTCAAAAGCTGTTTGAAAAAGACAACATTTACCGCGAAGCCGACGACCAAAGCTTTCCGAATTTTAAGAACCCGACGGTCGATGTTGAGTTCGACTCGATCGACGACTTCGAGGCGTACTTTTCGCTCGCACGTCGTAGCCCGGCGATCAATGCCGCGACAAAGGCCAATGCTGCCGAAGTCGATCTGACGGGCAAAAAGCGTCCCCGCCGCCGCGTCGACGCCGGTTGCTACGAGCGGTGAGCGACCGAGATCGATGGTCCGGTCACCTAGAATGCTTGCCAGCGAACCAAGCTAGCTTTCTGCCGTTGAATTAGCGGGGCGACGCCAGAGTTGCACGGCGATCACGAGTGCAATGTAAGCCGCGACGAAGATGAGGCCACTCACGCCTGCCTTCTTCCACACCGCAGAGATTCCCGCCGCGGTAGCGGCCGTGGCGGCGATTGCCATCAGCAGATTCCACGTCACGCGTGTGGCGCCAGTAGGGGCCGCATCGCCTAAGAGCTTTCGCTGGTTCATCATCACGGCGAATGTGACGTAGGCGATCGGCAGGAGCATGGCGCCATATACGCCGGCGATCACGGTAAGCCACGCACGTGCGTCGCCATCCCACAGCAGCGGCCAAGCGATGCCAATGGCGGGCGGCAGGCAACCAAGCCGGAAGATCCATCCCGATGCCGGTCGGTCGAGCACCTCGCAAATGGCAAAGCCTGATATGAGCATCATTAGCGAAATCGACGACAGCGTCATCGCCACCACGCCACCCCCGAAGACGGCGTTTGCCAAGAATCGGCCACTCGATCCTTCGCCAGCCTGAAAAAGTCTTTCGAGCGAGGACGCCAAATCGAAGGTGTCTCGCCGCACCAGGGCGCCGGCGATTCGTTGCTCGGCCTTATCGATAGGACTCTCGATGGCGTATTCGCCACTCGCTGCCGCTGCTTCTCGGCCGGCAACGAGTTTCTCATACGGTTTCTGAAAGCGTTCCGGAACCTCGACACCCTGCTCCGCCAGGCGAAAACCGTCTGGCAGCTGCGTGTGAAACTGTGCGGAAGAAGCGATGATGATGCAGCCAGTCGCCAGCACGAACGGAATGAAGGTTCCGGTCGACAAGTCAAAAATCGCCAAGCCGCGAAACTCTTTACCCCAACCGCGATTGAGCAGCGAGTATGGCAAAAGAAAGGTCATGTTAATGCCAACGGCGGCCGCGCCGGCCGAGAGCATGACATCCCGCTGCTGGCTGACGATTAAATCGCTCCAGTATTGCCTGGCGGCCGGATCGCTGATGGCGTCGAGCAAGGGACGCAAGCTTTCTACAGGCTCGAAAAACTGACGCGGATTGGGAACCAGACCGGCAGCGATAGCGCTGAGGTTGATGCCATCGCCGGCGAAAGCCATCCGCACCACAACCGCAAAGAACGAAAGTACGATCACCGCCACAGCCGCCTTCAGAACGCGATCGTAGAGCCGGGCGCCCCAGCTGCCACTGCCGTAACTCCACGTTACGAGCGTACATACCGTAAAGATCAGGCCCGAGACGAGCCACTTGCCGGCGTCGCTACCGCCGGGACTCGTATCCAAAACTTTGCCGGGCCCAAACAGACCAGGAAAGAAATTCTGCTCGCAAACGGCAAAGCAGAGCGAGTACTGCGGCAACGCCCAGACCATGTTCGCCAGCAGCGTGGCGATTAGCCATGACCAGCCAAGCACTGGATTGATGTGCTGATTAATCGCACGGAAGGGCCGCTCGCCAGTCGAGAGCGTGACGTAACTGATGGCGCCAAGCATCACGACGCCAAAGAGCATCGCCAGCGGTTGCAACCACAGCAAACTGGCGCCTCCCAAAATGCCGAGGTAGAGGCTGCTGCCGAGCGAGCCGCCACCGAGCGTCATTGCGCTCTGCAGCCACCCAGGGCCAGACAGAGAGACGTAGGTCTTGAGCGTCGCCACTGGTCCGCGTGCTTGCGCTGACGCCAAAGCCGCTCTGTCTGCCTCAACGCGGTTGTCTGACGCCATTCGCTTGTCTACGCGAAAGAGGTGGATAAGTCACTGCCGAACACAGCATGCACTGATGGCTACGATCTTCCCTGCTGCATCGGCAAAAGACAAGCACCCAGCCCGCGAACTGACTACCAAAAACGGCTCGAATGAGCATGACGCTGAATGCTGTGCAGTCGTCGCGAACTTTCGCCAACAACGCGCTACACAATGCTGCGAACGCACGCCAAGACGAACGACTGACTACGGAGAAGGTCAGGTCGTTCTGGGTCGACCCTCATGGTATTATTCGTGAATTAGCGAGACAGCGCGCGTAGGGGGTTTCGCTGATCGCGGACAGGTATCTTCGAGCTTCTTCGAGAGCAATCATGATTATAAGCTTACTCGTTGGGCTGGCCGGCACGGAGAATTCCGAAGCAGTCGTCGAGACGGCCGTCAACCTCGCGGCAAGTCATCGCGTGCCGATCACAGCGATTACCGCCGTCGATGTACGGACGCTGCGAAATGTGGGGCCTGTCCCCCCAGGCGGCGGGCAGGCTGCCAAAGATCTTCGCGAGCATCGCTTGGACTTAACACGCGAAGTCGTCGACGAGGCTGTCGCGCAGTTCAAGAATCGGTGCGAAGCGCTTGGCCTGGCGTACCGAATCAAACAAGAAGAGAGCGACAGTCCTTTCGACTTCCTCGCTTCACGGTCTCGGTACCACGACATTACTATTCTTGGTCTTCGTGGCATCTTTGACTACGACATCCGCATGCCCGAGGAGCCCGACGCCAGCGTGACCCTGGCCAGGCTCATCTCGAGCGGCGTTCGCCCTATCTTAGCAGTGCCGCGTGAGTACCGACCGGTGAAACGCGTGTTTGTCGCCTACAGCGGGTCGATGGAGTCTGCCGCGACGCTGCGGCGATTTTTGCAGCTCCGCCCTTACGATGACATCGAGTTGTGCATCGCGACGTTTGAAATGCGCGAAGAACGCAGCAGGCGACTGCTTACGCATGCATCGCGTTACTGCCAGGGGCATGACATCGTGCCCGAGACGGTACACTTCCGCGAGAACGCGCACGACCATCTGCTTATCAAGGCGAATGAGTGGAACGCCGATCTTATCGTGCTGGGCAACAGTGCCAAGAACCTACTGCTGAGGCGTGTCTTCGGCGAAACGGCTCTCAAGGCGATCCACGACTCTGAGCTGCCGTTGTTTCTATCGCAGTGAGCGTAAGCTGGTCGCTAGGGCAGTAAGGCAACCGATGACCTGATCGAAGGCCGCTGGGGCGATTACTTGCGACGATCGCCAACCCCGATACAACGGTCGTTGGCCCGGCCAGGTCGTTCGTGGGGGGCAGCGTCCGAAACGCTTCCGGTCGCGCATGTGTTTGGTCGTCGGGCATCGCGTTACGCAAGGTCGAAAAGCATGATCTCAGCGTCGGTCGTCGCCTCGATTTGAAGATGCTGCACTTCGCTGACAGCGGCGCCGTCTGAGGTAGATAGTGGCTCGCCGTTGAGCACGACGGCGCCTCTTAAAACCTGTAGCCAAGCGTGACGGTCGGGCGGGAGTTGCGTCGAAATGCTGGTCTTTGTTTGTATACTCGCCAAGTAGATGCGTGCATCTTGATTGATGTGCAAAGACCCCTGCTCTCCGCCGCGCGAGGCAACAAGACGAAGTCGATTACGACGCTCGGCGGCGGCGAATGCCCTTCGCTCGTAGCTAGGCTCTAAACCCTTCTCCTCTGGGAAGAGCCAAATCTGATAGAAGTGCGAGACTTCTTCTGCAGACGGGTTGAACTCGCTGTGCGTGAGGCCGGTGCCGGCAGTCATGCGTTGAAACTCACCGGGCTTCAAGACCTCGCCGTTTCCCATCGAGTCGGCATGCTCGAGGGCGCCTTCGAGTACATAAGTGACGATTTCCATATCGCGATGCGCATGCGTGCCAAAACCCTGCCCCGGCGCCACGCGATCTTCGTTCATGACACGCAATGATCGAAAACGCATGTGCTGTGGGTCGTGATAGTCGCCGAAGGAAAACGTGTGGTGCGTATCGAGCCAACCATGATCGGCGTGCCCCCGTTCTTCAGCTTTTCGAATGTTGATCATCGGCGATTACATGAAGTTGTGGGGGCGGATTGGGATTCGCAAACGTTCATACCTTGGCAGGCAGCGGCGCCCATTTCGACGTGACATGCCGCATCTTGGCAACGGCGAACTGGTACGAACATAGTGATTATTCCAGCTACACCTTCGATGTGTGGAAAGCCACCGCTGGGGCACAAACCCGCTACGCATCTCGCTACATGCCCCCCAACGTACGCTTACATGCTTCCGCATCCGGTGCTGGCCACGCCACCCACGGTACCTGTATTGGTCGCGGGCAAAGTTGCCACTACTCGCAACCGCTCAGCACACCGTATTGACGCCCGCGCACGCCATGCAATTCTCGGCCAGTAATCAGACTGCCATACTCGGCGCCTGCGTGCTGGTCTTTGCCATTCAAGCTTGGCTCATCTTTCTTCGTGCAAAGATTATGCGGCCAAAAGGCATTGTTTTTCGAGCGCTGAAGATTCCGCTCGATTTTACCGTTTCGACGGCAGTCTACCTGCTGCTAGGCTGGCTGCTTTTCTACGGCCCCATCAACCACGGACTATTTGGCGGCAGGATTGTCCTGGGCACTCCACTCGTTGAAAGCGTCCTGCTTGCACAGGCACTCGTTTGCGGGGCGGTCGCAACAGCCGTCTCTCACGCGACAGGTGAACGGGAGAAGCGGATCGCGCACTCCGTGCTCGACGCAGTCGACGCCGCAATCTGTATTGTTGATTCGACCGGCTCGATCATCGAACGCAATACGCAGTGGCAGTGGTTAGGCTGCTTCGGAAACGATGGCGACTCCCCAGGTGTTGGCGACCGGCTCGATCGGGTCCTACTGCAATGCCCAAGGCAGCATGAGCATGATCTTGGACAACTCGCCGAGCCACTTGCTGAGTGTCTGGCAGGCCGACGAGCAGAGTACTCAGCCGTCTACCAGGTTCAAGTCGGCGAAAGCCAGTGCTGGCTCAACGCGACGATTCTGCCCGTCGATGACGCGGGCCGAAGTGGGGCTTCGGTCGTTAGCTTGTTTGACGTAACCGAACGCATGAACGCCGAGCAGGCGGCTGTGCAAGCAAAGACCGACTCCGAGATCCTCGCCGAAGCACTTGCTAGTAGCCAAAGGACCCTCGCTTCGACGCTAGAAGCCGTTGGCGTGGCGACCTGGCAGTGGGATACCGACACGGGGCACGTCGAATTCAGCGAACACTGGGCTCAGCTTGTTGGCAAACGACCGGAAGAAGTCAAACCGCATTTGGCGGAACTGTTGGAGCAGACGCTGCCCGAAGATCGACCGGCTTTGGCGAGGCATCTGGCAACTCGCGAGGACTGTGGCAAAAACGCCAACCTCCAACACGAATTTCGCGTCCGCCGCCCAACGGGAAAAAATCGCTGGATGCAGATTAAGGGTCGCATCATCCAACCAAGCCGCCCCGGGGTGCCGAGAGTCTACGCGGGCGTCCTGATCGACGTCAGCGAACGGAAAGCGGCGGAGGTTCGCAGCCAAGCATTCGCGCGGATACTCGAAGAAGCAAGCAACGAGCTGCTCTTGCTCGACGCCTCAACGCTGCGAGTCATCGAAGCCAACCGAGGCGCTCGCGAAAACCTGGGCTACTCGCTAGGTGAACTCAAAGCCGCAGGCATCGCGGACTTTGTGACCAGCGATTCGCACGCTGAACTCCAAATGCTCTTGCAGCAGAGCCAAGAGGTTTCGTCCGGTGGCATTATGTTTCATTGTCACTTGCGCCGGATCGATGGCAGTGTTTACTCGCTCGCGGGGCGGGTGCAACGCACTTGGTTCATGGATCGCGCCGCGATCGCCATCCACGGCGTCGATGTCACCGAAAAAGAAGCCCTACAAGCGAAGCTTGCTCACGCACAAAAGCTTGAATCGATCGGACAGCTGACCGCGGGCATTGCTCACGAAATTAATACGCCGCTTCAATACCTTGGGTCGAACCTAGAGTTCCTGCAACAGTCGGTTCCACAACT
>JBCDCL010000173.1:0-6531 GCA_039182175.1 Planctomycetota bacterium | reverse complement strand
CCAGGCGTGTCGACGACATAGCTTGGCTTCACAGCGTCCGGGTCGCCAATCGATAGCGGGAAGAGTTCTGCCGTGGTTGTGGTATGACGACCCTTTTGCGATTCGGCACTCACCGTGTTTACGCGTAAGCCAAGGCCGGGATCAATGGCGTTTAGCAGAGACGACTTGCCAACGCCACTCTGGCCAGCCAGCGCTGTCTGCTTGCCAACAAGCAGCGCGCGAAGTCGTTCGACGCCGGCGCCCGTCTCAGCTGAGAGGAGGACAACTTCATAACCCAACTGCGCATAAACGCCGACGAGTGGCATCAGATCGGCAGGTTCAATCAGGTCCACCTTGTTGATGCCGATGATTGGGCGAATGCCGGTCCGCTCGCAGGTAATCAGATAGCGATCAATCAAGTGTGGCTTGATCGTGGGTTCGGCAGCGCTAGCAACGATCAGTACTTGATCGACGTTGACCGCGATCAGCTGTTGGCGGCCTCGACTGGTCCGACTAAGGACGCCGTGCCGAGGTTCGACACGTTCGATGATGCCCTCGCCACCATCGTTGTCGCCGACGGTTGGGTCAGGTTGCCCCTCGGGACGGAACCAAACGTGATCGCCCGCGGTCACAACGTGGCGAAGTTCCGTGGCAAGCTGTTTGAGTAACTGCCGCGTCGCACAGCGATAGACCAAGCCATCGGTTGCTTCGACGCGACTCACCAATCCTTGCACCCGCAGCACGCGTCCATGCAAGCAGGTGGTGGTGTCGACCTCCGGGAGAATGACTTCGCCCGTTGCATCCTCAACCACTTCGGCGCCGGCCACCGTTCGCCGACGGGTCAGCCGGCCTTTGCCACTAACCCTTTCGACTGAGGCATCGTCATCGGCGCCGGTAGCATCGCCAGAGAAGCGACGCGTCAGATCGTTCTCGCGAGTTCGCGAGTCGGTGTTCTTGCGGAAGTGAGCCCGGAACTTCCGTTTCTTCTTTGCCATCGGTGCAGCGGTTGCGAATGGCCGACACAGTTGCCCGCGATCAGACCGGCTTTTGCGGCAGCTTGATTTGCCCTTCGCCCATATTGTTGGGGTCGTATCGCTTGCTGGCCGAGGAGTCTTTGCCGGCCGTTGGCTTCTCGAGGCCGGCGCGAGTCAACAGCGACTCACGCATGATTTCGCCTTTGCGATCCTCATCCGGCGGTGGCCCCACGGCGCCAAGCTCGGCGGGAGAGTACTCAACGCGATAGCTATGCTTGGCGACTGACAGCGTGTCGCCCGGATCAAGCCGCTTTTCCTGCTCGCGGACGCTGTTCACTTTGATGCCATTGCGGCTTTGCAAGTCGCGAACGTAGAGATAGCCATTATCGATGGTCAGTTGGCAGTGATGAGCCGAGACATTTGCGAATCGCAAAACGATGTCGCAACTCTCTCGCCGACCAACTAGCAGTGACTTTTTGAGTAGGGGGATCGGGTCGCCGCCGCCGAGCGGTACGAGTTCGCCATACATAGATCAGTCTCTCGACGAGGGAAAATGAGGAATATGAGTTGCGAGAGGCTCTGTTCCAACATCTATCCACCTTAGGAAGGGCCCGCATCTCAGTCAACTTGCAGGCGGGAATCTGACAGCAAAGAGCGGGATACGCAGGTTTCTTCCCCATTCCGCTGACTTAGGGCGATTCGCTGGCGGAAGCGTCATTTGCTAAGCTGCTTTTGCTGGTTGTGGGCTGGGCAACCGCCGGCGAGCCATCAGGCAAGCGGGAGGAAAGTCCGGGCGCCACAGGACAGGGTGGTGGGTAACGCCCACCGGCCGCGAGGCCAGGGAAAGTGCCACAGAAAAGAAACCGCCCGGAGGCCGTTGGCCTTCTGGTAAGGGTGAAAAGGTGCGGTAAGAGCGCACCAGCAGGCGAGGTGACTCGCTTGGCTTGGTAAACCCCACCCGTCGCAAGGCCAAGCAGAGGGCAGCAGCGAAAGCTGCTCGGGCTCGTCCGGCCCGATATGACCCTCGGGTAGGCTGCTGGAGGTGGCGAGCAATCGCCATCGTAGAGGAATGGTTGCCAGCCGCGGGCATCGCGAGACGCCCGCGGTGACAAAACCCGGCTTACACGCCCGCCCAGCAATTGCGTGAGCGGTAGGTGGTGAGCAGTAGGCAGCGGGGCGAGACAGCCCAAGCTGCCCGCCGCCCACTGCCTACCGCTCACACCTTTTCTACTACCGACGATTCCGACGATTCAACTCAGCCGAATCGATTGAGCGAATCGCTCAGAATCCACCGCCGTAGGGCGGCTGGCCATTGGAACCCTGGCCCAGTGGCGACGGCTGGCCGTGGCTGGCCGCGGCCGGCTCGCGAGAACCAAGCGTCGACGAGCTAGCAGGCGTTTGGCTAGCAGGAGACGGAGCGGGCGAAGTCCGCCGCTTAGGGGCGCCACTCCGCTCGGCCGGAATCTTGTCTTGCTCGATTACCTGCAGCAGCTTCGAGATGCAAAGCTTGTTCATGCTGGTCCGCAGGTCGTGTGCCTCGGTCCGCAAGTACTCATGCATGCTCTTTGGCAGCCGAACCGTAATCACGCGGGTCGGCTCAGTCTCGGACTCGGCAGTCGGCTTCTTCTCACGGAGCTTGACGACCATCTTCTGAATCAGATCGTACTCGCTACTTCGCTCAAAAGCGGTCAGCTCATCGAAGCTGGGGAAAGTCTGGCGGACGGCGCCATCGATGCCGAGGATCTCTCGGAAAAAGGTCACCCAATCCGGATCTTGCCGAAATAGGTTCTCTGCGACTTTGAGGACTTGTTGATACGTGGGGGGCGATTGCGTTTGCACAGCACTCGTCTCCTTCCGGGGTGCGTGTGACGGGAGGGTCAGGGGGCGACATTCGCCCCGACATTTCCCGCCATAATCCGCCCTGGTCAAGCCGATATACCTTTATCCTTGCACTGCTTGCACTTACAGCGATTCTGCTGTCATGCCTATTTCACAACAGGCGGTGCTTAATCAGCAGGCACGGCCCGCGTGCCTAACTTCTGTGCAGCGGCCAATTCCCATCGTCCTGGGTGTCTGTCCACCTGAAGGCACCGGGGAGATCGACGATTCGCCCTGCATAGGCAGGCTCAAACGAATCTTTAACGAAAACTCGAAAAGAAATCGGCCTGGTAGACAGCTTTCCGCTGTCTACCAGGCCGGTTGTGAATTCGTGTCGGAAGCTCGCTCAATCCGGCTCGGCTCGGCTTCAAGCCGACAAAGCTGTTCTTGCCTAGCTTAACGGTCAGGCGATCCCCTCGCGTACTCGTTCGAGCAGTTGCTTCGTGAGACGGATCCCCTCGTACTCGTCAGGTTCGCCCCCTTCCCACTCAATGCCCACGTAGCCGGAGTAGCCCGCTTCTAGGACGATCTTCATCATGCGGAAGAAGTCCGTTTCGACCTCGTTGCCAGCATCGTCAAACTTGTGGCTTTTGGCGGAGACCGCTTTGGCGTAGGGCATCAGTTCCTGGACGCCCTGATAGCGGTCGTACCACTCGTATCCCTCGCCGTCCTCTTTCTTGCCGATGCGGAAATTGCCGAAGTCCGGCAAGGTGCCAACGTTGGGCATGCTGACCAGCTTCATCACCCCAGCCAGCCACGCCCCGTTGGAGCTGAGCCCGCCGTGGTTCTCCACTAGCACGTTGATACCATGCTGGTCCGCGAACTCACCCAGCTTCGCGAGCCCATCCGCGGCGAGCTTCTGCTGCTCCTCGAAACTCCCCGATGAAGCTGCGTTTACCCGAATCGAGTGGCAGCCGAGGTACTTGGCCGCTTCGACCCACTTGTGATGATTCTCTACGGCCTGGCGTCGCTCCGCTTCGTCGGCAGCCCCCAAATCCCCCTCGCGATCGACCATGATCAACAGGCTGCGGACCCCCTCGCCATCGCACCGCCCTTTGAGATCGGATAGATAAGCCTCGTCGCGTGCCTTATCGGCAAAGAAGGCATTCACGTACTCCACCGCATCCAGGCCGAATTCCTGCTTGGTGATTACGGGGAAGTCGAGATTCGTGATCTTGCCGCCGTACAACGCGGTGTGTAGCGACCATTCGGCAAGCGAAATGCGAAACGCCGGCTCGATTGACTCCTCCTTGGCGGCGGCCGAAGCGGGTTGGCTTCCCGCCCAAAGTCCGGCGCCAGCGGCAACGCCGGCAATGGTGGAAGTCTGCAGAAACTCGCGTCGCGTGGCGCCTGAACTCATCACACTCTCTCCTGCTGTTGTGGGCCTGCTCTACGTTAAGGCCTGCTCTACGGTCGAGCCGGTTGGTCTTTCGCAATGCCGAGGATCGGCGTAGCCGGACATTGTCACCTGCCAGCGGACGGGAAGCAAACCGGCAGCCCTTGCTTCGGCAATGCCCAGGCGAGTGCCCCATCGCCGCGACCATTGACCCTACGCGGGCGACCTCGGAGAATCGGGCCTTTCCAGCTTGCCAATTGGGCCAGCGCCCAGACCGCACGGCCTCACCATATTCCTACTGCCACCACCGCGATTGGAGTCTCGATGTCCGCTGCCCAGCCGATCACCATGTCCGACGGCAAACTGTCAGTCCCCAGCACCCCCGTCATCCCCTACATCGAAGGCGATGGCATCGGGCCCGACATCTGGCGTGCCAGCCAGGCCGTCTTCGACGCCGCCGTCGAGAAAGCCTACGGCGGCGAGCGGTCGATCGGCTGGACCGAAGTCCTTGCGGGCCAGAAGGCCTTCGATCAAACGGGCGAATGGCTCCCTGAGGCGACGCTCGACGCCTTCCGCACCTACCTGATCGGCATCAAAGGTCCGCTCACCACGCCCGTCGGCGGCGGCATTCGCTCGATTAACGTCGCCTTGCGGCAGATTCTCGACCTCTATACCTGCCTTCGCCCCGTGCAGTACTTCCAAGGCGTCCCCTCGCCGGTGAAGCAGCCGGAGCTGACCGATATGGTCATCTTCCGCGAGAACACCGAGGACATCTACGCCGGCATCGAGTTCGAGCACGGCTCGGACGATTGCCAGAAGGTCAAGTCGCTCCTCGCCGACGCCTTCCCTGAGCGTTGGAAGAAGGTCCGCTTCCCCGACACCGCCGGCATTGGCATCAAGCCGGTCAGTCAGGAAGGGACCACCCGGCTGGTCAAAGCGGCCATTCAGTACGCGATCGACAACGACCGCGACTCGGTGACGCTGGTCCACAAGGGCAACATCATGAAATTCACCGAAGGCGCCTTCCGCGACTGGGGTTACCAGTGTGCGAAGGAGCACTTCGGCGCCACGGAGCTGGATGGCGGGCCGTGGTGCTCTTTCAAGTCTCCCAAGACGGGCGCCGAGATCGTCGTCAAGGACGTCATCGCCGACGCGATGCTCCAGCAGATCCTTACTCGGCCGGCCGAGTACAGCGTGATCGCCACCTTGAACCTCAACGGCGACTATATCTCCGATGCCTTGGCGGCTTGCGTTGGCGGCATTGGCATCGCGCCGGGCGGCAACATCAACTACGACACGGGCCATGCCATCTTCGAAGCGACCCACGGCACGGCGCCCAAGTACGCTGACCAAGACAAGGTGAATCCGGGCAGCGTGATCCTGTCGGGCGAGATGATGCTCCGCCACCTTGGCTGGACCGAAGCGGCTGACCTGATCATCCAGGGCATCAACGGCGCCATCGGCGCCAAGACCGTGACCTACGACTTCGAACGCCAGATGCAAGGCGCCACGCTACTCAAGTGCAGCGAGTTTGGCGACGCGATCGTTAAGCATATGGGGTGAGGAGAGGTGAGAGGTCAGAGGTGAGGGGTGAGGATTCAGGGGGCAGGGCTTTCTGGGTGAGATTCACCCGCTGAAAATAGTTGGCCTAAAAATAAAAAACGCTCGTCGGTTGCGACGGGCGTTTTTTTGTTTTTCGCGCTCAAATTGTGCCGAATCGCTCGTCGTCGCCACTTTGCGAAACGACTTACGACGACATGCCGCCCTGTTCGTGCTCAAGTTAGCACGTGGCAATTATCGTTCTACCACACCCAACTCAAAACTTCTGCAATCCGTTTTAGGCCGCCGTTTTGGGCCAACGAAATAAATTCCTGGCCACTAAGAATTTGATTGTGGCGGTCGGGGCTACCCACGAGAGTTACGAGAGCGTCGTAAGTGCTGGTGTTGGTCCAGCTTCGGCAGCTAAGGAACTGGCCAAACTGCGCGAGGTGTCCCCGCAAAAAAGAGACCGCTGCCGCCTAACGACCACATTAAGTGGCGTCTTCGATGGAAGATGTCAATTCCGGGAATCGCGTCTTTACGAGATCAAGCCAGTGCGATATTTGAACTACCCGTACATATCGTTTGGTCGGAAACCATGAACATTGAATACCAAATAGAAACGCTGAATCTGTTGACCATAGTTCATCAGCATCAAAACCCTGATCCCATAGACCGCCACCGCTCATGCCTTTGGGGTTCGGTAATTCAACAGGTTCGCCAGTATCCGTTCGATGAGTATCTGCCGTCCCACTTGGATAATGCATCATTATATCAATGGACTGGTCAAGTGACGGATCGGCATTGAATGTCGGCCAGTCGGTT
>JBCDCL010000172.1:0-6535 GCA_039182175.1 Planctomycetota bacterium | reverse complement strand
TTGCATCATCTTCATCGACGAACTCGACGCCCTCGGCAAAACCCGTGGCGGCGGCAACGTTGGCGGTCATGACGAACGCGAGCAAACTCTCAATGCGCTGCTGGTAGAAATGGACGGCTTCGGCACCAACAGTGGCGTGATTGTCATGGGCGCCACCAACCGGCCTGAAACACTCGACCCCGCTTTGCTACGCCCCGGCCGCTTCGATCGCCACGTCTTGGTCGACCGGCCAGACGTGTCCGGACGCGAAGAGATCATCGAAGTCCATTTGCAAAACATCAAGGTCGACGCCGATGTCGACGTGAAGCGTTTAGCGGCCATCACCAGTGGCTTCGTCGGCGCCGACCTCGCCAACATGGTCAACGAGGCTGCTTTGCTCGCCGCACGCAATGGCCACGAAGTCGTCGGTATGGAAGAGTTCTACGAAGCGGTTGAGAGAGCGAGCATTGGCCTGGAGAAGAAGAGTCGCATCATTCAAGACGACGAGAAGCTCCGCCTCGCCTACCACGAGGCAGGGCATGCACTGGTCTCCTATTCGCTGCCAAACACCGATCCCGTGCATAAGGTCTCGATCATTCCTCGCGGGCTGAGCGCGTTGGGCTACGTCAGTTACCGGCCCGAGCATGACAGCTTTATGCAAACACGTAGCCAACTGGAAAGTCGAATCCAAGTGATGCTCGGCGGTACATTGTCGGAGGAACTGATCTTCAACGATGTCGGCACCGGCGCCAGTAACGACCTCGAACGAGCGACCGAGACCGCCCGCAGCATGGTGATGGACTACGGCATGAGTCGCCTTGGCCGGGTCAACTATCGCGAATCGGGGCGCAGTGCCTTCCTGGCGGGATCCGAAGGACCGAGCATTCGTCACCATAGCGAACAAACGGCTCGCGAGATCGATCAAGAAGTAAAGCGAATCATCGACGAAGGCATTGATCGGACCCGGCTGATCCTCGAGTCACGTCGCCCAGCGCTCGAAGCGATAACTCGCGCACTCTTGGAGGCAGAGGTCATCGACGCCGACAAGCTGGCGGAGATAATCGAAGAGAATTCGCCCAGCCCCATGATCGTGCCCGGCACCGACGCCGAACAGCAACGATCAAAGCCAACTACCAACGCCAATTCCGAGAGCGAAGGCGAATCGGCAAACGGGTAGGCGGCAGGCGGCTATTTGCGATTGGTCTCTGATTCGCTGCTAGCCATGCGGCTTGGTTCACCCTTCAGCGTGGCGTGTCCGACCGCAAGCTGCTTGTCGCCAGCCACGGAGCCAACGAGCACGTAGTCTGCCAAGTTGCCAGGCGGATACGGCAGTTCGACCGTGAACGATCCGGCGTCGATGTCGAAAGTCTCTTCCACGACGGCGGGCGGATTGGCTTCTTGATACGCCGCCTCGTAGCTCGCCTGTGTCTCGGCATCTAATTGAAACTCGTTTCGATTGCCGCGAATCATCGCCGCTTCACGATGCCGCCGCTTGATCTGCAAGCAACACTCTCCTGCGATTGGACTGGCGCCGACAATCCTGACGTGACCACTTGCCGAATCGCTAGGAAGGATGGAAAGCAACAGCGGCGCCGGTCGGCGTAGCCGCAGCAACGGATCTCCTAGTAAGTTGTACATCTGCACATGCTCGACTAACTCTTGCTTGCGATCCAAAGCGTCGGCAGTGAATCCCACTGCAATGGCTTCGATAGTCTGTCTTAGCTTGTAGGCATCCGTTGCTTCCGATGCCGGCGTGGACGTAATTGCCCGAGCCTTTGCTTGAGCGAGCATCTCACCGACTGTCGTGGTGTCGCCAGCGAATAAGTCCGTTAGCAGTTCGAGACCGAGCACGCTGTTGCCGTAGGGCATCGTCACTCGACTGCCTGCGAGCACCGTCAGCGGGCCGCCCGGTTGTCGTAACAGCTCCTCGGCCAAGCAATCTTGATCGCCATCAAAGGCGCCGGTGTAACAAGCGATCATTGCTGCGAGTGGCGGGAATTGGCCACCGTCCAGCGACTGAGCGAGCCGATTGTCCAATAGCTTGGCGTAGCCGAGCGGGGTTCGCAGTACGTCCAACGACTGCCGATGCCCGTGGCCGAGGTAAATCCACGCTAGGCTGCGTTGCTGTAGGCCTTGAGCAACGGCTGCGGGCATGGCCGGCGGATACGGGCAAAAAGGACTTCGCCAGTCGGCGTAAGTCAGTCGCAGCTCGCACGCTGGTGGCGTGAGCTGCGTCAGTAGGTTCGCCGCCGTGGCGTCGATCACCCGGTCGAGCAAAGGCGAGAAGTTACCGGGCGCCGCGACAATATTGATTCGGTGCTCATCAACGTCGACCCTAGTCCGCTGCTCGTATGCAATGACTCGACTGAGATACGCCTGCAGTTCGTCGGCTGTGTCTGCGGGAATTCGGCCGAGGCAGACAAGCGCCGATCCTTGCTCGTCCAGCCGGGCGTACAGCAAGTCAGTAGCCAGCGTCTTCTCTGATCCCCACCGACAATTAACCTCCGCATCAGCGAACCAAGTTGGCGTTGTCTGGCCATTACTACTCTCATGCTCTCCAGCCGCGTCGCCTACTAAGACAATCCACCGCGGCGTCTCTTTAGCTGCCGCATGCTGCAGCCGACGCTTCGTCACCTCGGCCGATTTCGCAGGGGACACGAAGCGTATCTCTCGCCCTTGCGATTGGCGGTAGTTGGTCCACTCCTGCATGGCACCTCGCCATGCGTCGGGGCAGACAACCAAGGTGTCTGGCGCCGCCGCGATCAGTAGCACGGCTGCGTAGAGCGATACGCCAATCATGGGTCGAGAATCCTTCTCGATCGCGGTGACCGTTGATGCGGCCATCATGGCCGTGCTTCACGCCGCAGGTCGCAAGAGCCGACAACTTGAACCTCCGCAGCGCGGCGGTACACTAGCAGAAGCGACCAAGCGGGCGTAGCTCAGTGGTAGAGCGCTAGCTTCCCAAGCTGGATGTCGAGGGTTCGATCCCCTTCGCCCGCTCTTTTCGTTCCCAGACTCGCAGCCGCAACAGTCCGTGCGAGGGCTTTGGCGAACTCTTCTACTCGTGAACGTCGAGAGTAGGTCCACAAGGACCTGGTCAATTCTCACGACCAGGCGCCGAGATTCGGCATCGAATAAAAGTCGGGGCGACACGATTCGAACGTGCGACCTACTGCTCCCAAAGCAGTCGCGCTACCAGGCTGCGCCACGCCCCGATAAAGTGGCGATCGCAGAAGCTGGCGCCTACTGTGATCGCCTTCAATAAGTGACATCGTAACGGCCGGCGGTGTTCGCGGCAACGCGCCCCCTCCAGATCGCTACTGGCCGACCACGTCCGCTCCTGGCCGACCACGCGAGCGATCAGCCAATCTCTCGCTGGGCGCCGGCCGATTCGGTGAGCAAGCTGCGAAGTCGCTCGAATTCGTCGGCATCCTTGAAATGCAGAGTGATTTTGCCTTTGCCCTTGGCATTCTGCTGCACCGCGACTTTGGTGCCCGTTGCGGTCTGCAGCTCTTTCTCGAGGGCGGCAAGCTGCTCCCTGCCGGGCGCCGAGGGCTTGCGGCTGACTCCGTCGGCGCCAACAACGCGGAGCAAATCGTCGTCAAGCGAGTGGATGTGGTTTTGCACATCCTGCTCGGTCGCCCGCACCGACAGGCGCTCTTTCTTGATTCGCTCGGCGAATTTGATTTGCTCTGTCTCCTCACCAAGCGGCAAGAGTGCCCGGGCATGGCCTTGGCTAAGGTCGCCTGCCGTGAGCATCACCTTGACCGGCTCAGGGAGTTCGAGCAAGCGAATCAAATTGGCGATCGTCGAGCGATCAATATGAATTCGCTTCGCGAGGTCTTCCTGCGTGCAATCGTACTGGTCGAGGTACCGCTGGAAGCTAGCTGCCTTTTCTAGCGCATTCAGATCTTTACGCTGCACGTTCTCAACGATCGCCAGCTCTGCCATTTGCTGGTCGGTCACTTGGCGAACCTGCACAGGAACGCGTTCCCAAGCCGCAGCTTGAGCTGCCCGCAATCGCCGCTCACCGGCGATCAGTTCGTAGCGATCTTCGACCTGGCGGACCACCAGCGGCTGCAGCACGCCATGCTCGCGAATGCTGTCGGCCAAGTCGGCGATTTCGCCTTCGTCGAAATGCTTACGTGGTTGCTCGGGGTTCGGCTGGATGACCCCGAGGTCGAGCCACAGTTGTCCTGCTTCGTCGCGGTTCATCAGGTGCGCGTCTTCGCCTTCGACTTGCGGCATGGCGGGCGCCGAAGTTCCTTGCTCCGCAGTGGGCTCCTCCAGCGAGCGACCTAGCAATGCTTCTAGTCCACGACCTAGTCTGCGTTGATTAGACACGTCCCAGCACCTCCTGACACAACTCGATGTATGCCCTCGCTCCGCGGGAGCGGGGCGCGTAATCCATTACGGGTTGGCCGTGGCTTGGAGCCTCGGCCAGCGCCACATCCCTGGGCGCCACGGTGCGAAATACCAACTCGCCAAAAAAGTCCCGAACCTCGCGATCGACTTCCTGCGTGAGTTCTAACTGCGGGTCGTATTTGGTAAGCAGTATGCCGCCAAACTGTAATCGGCTATTGGACCGCTGCATCACGCGTTTGATCAACTCAATCATTTGAGTCAGCCCTTCCATCGCAAAGTACTCACATTCCAATGGCATGATCACCTCGTCGGCGGTGGCCAGTGCTGTCTGTGTGAGGGCGCCAAGCGAAGGGGGGCAATCGACAAACACCATGTCGTACGCCGAAAGGCTGGCCGACAAGTGCTCAGCGACTTGCCTTGACTGGTTATCGTCGACGTTGGCCAGTGCGTCGACGTCGTGAAAACTGCGGCTGCCGGGCAATAGGCTCAGCTCGGGGATTTCTGTATCGGCGACCGACTCTCCCAGCGGCGTTTTCTCAATCAGCGGGTGCCGAGGCGAAGGCTCGGCCGCCACGGCACTGGTAGCATTGCACTGCGGGTCGAGGTCCACGAGCAACGTCTTCTGCCCTCCCCGCGCGCA
Organism: Planctomycetota bacterium; assembly: GCA_039182175.1. Lineage (GTDB taxonomy): Bacteria > Planctomycetota > Planctomycetia > Pirellulales > Lacipirellulaceae > JBCCQL01. The sequence continues at coordinate 1,551 of JBCDCL010000172.1, read as the reverse complement.
GCAGGCGGCCAGATTCACCGCGGTGGTCGTCTTGCCGACGCCCCCTTTCTGGTTCGCTATACAAAGGACGCGGCCCATGATGGAAGGCGGTAGGCGGAACTCGGAAGGCGGAAGGCCACGGTGGCTCGGCGGCGGATTCTAGAAATCCTGGCCGCCGGCCGCTGCGCCAATTGCCGGCAGTCTGGCCAAAGGCGCCAGCACTGATGATGCTAGGAGGACGCAATTCCTAAATTGGCGGGCTGTGCTATGGCTAGCGGCAATGACGAAAGCCCATCTTCGGCGAATGCATCACTTAATTCCGCCGCCGATCTGCTCGAGTTTGAGTACCGTCGCCCTCGCCCGGCAGGTGAGATTCCGTGGACGGAAATAGGCTCCGGGTCCGCCTTCGCGTGCTCCTGCTTACCTCCGATCTTGGTCACGCTATATTCTCTCCGCCAGCTCATCGTTGCTTTCTTGAACGGCTCCTTTGGGGTGGGGGGCTTTCAAAAGCCAGCAGAGACATTTATCGCCGCCATCGCAGCTTCGCTGCTCGCGAGTGGGTTGATATTTATCGCTGCTTGTTTTGTCGCTCTTGTCGTGCTGCCAGCGCTGGGACTCAGCATGCGTTGGCTCGGTATTCGCGGGCGACTTACCCCTATCTCATGTTTCGGTGGCGGATGTGTCGCGTTTGGTGTCGCCACTCCCTGCTGGGCGATCGCTGAGTTCAGCCTGTACCATATCGAAAGCTGGATAATCCTCTTGCTTCTTCCAGCGTTAGCAACTCTGGTGGGGCAACTTGGGAGCGGACTTCTGGCAATCAGCAACGAAGCGGTCCCGTGGCTGAGCAAGCGGAGAAGTAAGCAACCGACCGCTGGCGATGAGCCAATTCGTTTTAGCCTTCAGCAGCTACTGCTCTTGATGGTACTCGCGAGTCTAGTCCTTACTGGCCTCCGCTACGCCGGGCTGCTTCGCACCCAAGTGTTGGCGGCGATTACCGTTTGGTCGCTCTATCAATTCGGATCGCTGTGGCTAGCGGTCCGTCTAGTTGATTGGCAACAGCGCAGAATTGTCCGGCGAATGCTAAGTTCGGCGCCAGGGCGTTCCACGTGAAACAACCGCCATGCTTTCGCAAGCTTGCTTGTTTCACGTGAAGCGCCAAGTTGCGGCTGGTTGCGTCAACGACGCGGCTTGCCTAGCTGTTTCACGTGAAACGACATCCGCGACGGGCGCCACCGGCAGAGTTTCACGTGGAACACGAGCCGGCCGCGTGGGCTACTCAAGTGGATTGATCACCAGGCCGCTGAGCACCTTCGGGTAGAAGTAGGTGCTCTTGGCTGGCATCCGCTCGCCATGGTTAGAGATTTGGCGGATGTGCTCTAGCGTCGCCGGCATGACGATCGCCGCTAGGTTGAACTTGCCGCCACTGGCGATCTGGCCCGTCAGGTCGCGGCCCGTGTCATCGCCGTGCGTCAGGCCTTGGACGACTTCTTCGATCGAGCGGACATACTTCGGCGCCGCTGTGCTGGGGGCATCGAGCAGATTCTCGACGATCAACCGGTGTAAGAGGCTTAC
>JBCDCL010000171.1:0-6542 GCA_039182175.1 Planctomycetota bacterium | reverse complement strand
CCTTCCCCGTCCTGATAAGCGGGTAAGTTCGCGAGCATCTCAACACGGATGCGGTCGAGTAGTTCTCGCTGTTCGCCCGTTACTGCTCCCAACGCACTACCCAATGGAAATACAAAACCCTTGCCGGCTTCGATGATGGCGCCCTGTCGGATGTCCGACTCGGCCTGAAAGGTTTCGCCTTGCTGGCTTCGCGCGAGACCACGGAAGTAGTACGGCCTCGGATCGCCCGGCGAGTACTGCGTCGCCCGATCAAAGTATGCCTCGGCCCTTTGCCACTGCCCGTCAAAGTAGACCTGCACTCCTCGGCCGTAGTAAACGTCGCCAACGTCGGACGCCTCGCTGGCGAGGGGCATGCAGCCGAGCACGCAGCTCGCTACGAGGAAGCTTAACGCTCCTAACGGACAGAGCTTACGAGCGACGCCAGCGAGTATCTGTGAGAAGGCCATAGAGCATGCAAAAGCTGAGAGGATGCCAACAGTGCCTCGGTTTGAATATGCCACGGAGCGTCCGCCCGCGGTCGGCTTGAGGCTACCGTCGTATCGTACTCAGCGGCGACCGTCGAAACAAATTTTGCGTTCGCTGTCGAACCGCGATGCCGAATGGCCGCTAGAAACGACCGGTGCCAGCCGTCAGCGGGCAGCGCTTTGCGACAAACCGGAGATCTTTTGCTCGAGTTCGTCGAATTGCTCGCGTTCGACCACTGCGACCGATTCGCGGCTCAGACCCAACGCAACGGCTTGCTCCCATGCCTTCACAGCGCGTGACATATTGTCGGCCAACATCTGGGCGCGTGCCATGTGGAAGTACTTGGAGGCCGAAGGGTTGTCCGTAACAGACAGCTCCAGGTCGGCAATGGCGGCTTGGTACTGACCCAATGCGGTGTAAACCACAGCCCGCGTGTCTAGGATATCTGCCTGCGGGCCGAGGATGTCGATCGCTTCGGACACGTAGCCCATCGCTTCTTCGGCGGACTTTGCATCGTCGGCAGAAAGGGCCAGCAAATAGCCCAAGTTGTTGAGGACCACAGCACGGGCAGACCCTTCCAACTCCGGCTGCTTCAAAAGGTCGCGGTAAATGTCAGCCGCTTCGGAGTACTCCTGCTGCATATCGCGAAGTTCAGCGAGCTGCAGTTGCAAGGGGATCGACTCCGGATCCTCCCGCAACGCCTTCTCTAGCCAGGTGTTGACGCGGCCGTCGTAGGCATCGCCAACTTCATCGCGACGGCTGCGGACAATAACTAACCCCGTGCGAATACGTAGTTGCTGACTAACCTCATCGCCGAGTGAATCTAGCAGTTCGAACGCTTGGCCAACATCGCGATGCGTCCCAAGGAAGTCTGCTAGGAACAAGTTCGCAGTCGGCTGACGATTGGCCGCCGCTCGGTAGAGCGCCTCGGCTCGTTTGAGATCGCCCAAATCGGTAAAGAGCCGTGCCAGCGAGATCAACGCCTCAGGCTTAGCGCTCTTGGGATCCCTTGGTAGCAATTTGCTAATCGCCGCCAACGCTTGCTTCTGCTTGCCGAGCTTGCCGGCGACACGGACGACAAGTTGCAACGTCGACGGCGCCTGAGGAGCCAACTCCTGTAGCTTCTTCAACTGGCGAGCGGCATCGGAAACGTTGCCGGCGCCGCCTTTTTCCAACAGCATCTTGATGTAGGTTTCTCGAATCGATGGCACCGCTGGGTTACGAGCGATCGTCTCGATCATTTGTCCACGACAGGCGTCCCAATCGCCCGTTGCGTAATACAACTGGCCGAGCCGCAATGCGTCGGCAACGCTCAGTATCTGATTACGCTGAAGTGCCTCAAGCAAACGAATCGCTTTCACTCGCGACTGAGGCTCAGGACGGCTGGCCAAGATTCGGGCCATCAGCAAGCGGTCGCCTGCACTCAAGCGTCCATCAACGACGTTTGACGCGAGCAAGCGTTCGGCATCGAGCAGCTTCTGGTAGTCTTTGTCTTGCGCCAGCAACCCGGCGGCTGTGCGTCGCGCCCAGAGAACCGTCGTCGAGTTTTCTAGCTCTTCATCCTGCACGCCCGCCTTCATCAACTTGTTGAGCAACGGCGTTGCTTTGGCTTCTTTGTTTGGCAGCGGATACCTGGGGCCAAGATAAAATGCCGCAAGGGCTTGCGTAATAGCTAGGTTGTCGGTGTCGCGCTCGTAGAGTTGCTTGTAGGCGGTTTCGGCGTCGAACCACCGACCGAGCCATTCGTAGCTGCGGGCAACAAGGAGCCCTTGTTGGTCCTCGGGCAGTGCGAGTTGTGCCTCGCGAAGCGTTTTCTCTGCCTCCAATGGACGCTTAACGTCCACGAGCAAGCCAATGCGTGCAAGCCAAGCCTCGCGGTTCTCTGGCGATAGTTCAACCGCCTTGGCGAGGGCCTCCTCGGCCTGCGAACGCACTTCAGCCTTCCGCTCGTCGTTGAGCTTCGGTGATGCAGCAGCTCGCAAGAGGAATCGGCCGTACCAGAGCTGGCTCGCTCCATCTCCGCTAGTGACAGCGATAACTTCATCAGCCGAATCTAAGGCTCGATCGAGTTCGCCTATGTTCAAGAGGACTTCCGCATAGTTCCGGCCTAGCAGCCGCTGACGCACTGGCTCTGCGATTTGTTCAAGCACCGCATAGGCGTCGCGATACCGGTTTTCCTGCAGCAGCAGCGAGACGTACATCAACAACGGGCGGCCATCGGGCCTGCCTTTGTTTGCCCCAGCTTGAAAAGCCGCCAGGGCCGCATCTTTGTCGCCTCGCGCTAGAGCGACGAGCGCTTGCAATTGGAAAAGCTTGTGCCAGTCCGGCCTCTCGAGCATGGCCCGCTCGATTAGCTGATCCGCTTCATCGAGGTCGCTCTTGTCGCCAGAACCGCTGGCAAACTTCCAGAGAAGTTGGTTCGCTTCGGTGTATAGATAAGTTGGGTCGTCTTTCGAGCCAACAAGGTTGAGAATTTGTTTTTGAGCGTCTGCAATCTGCTGAGCATCGTTACTTTCGATGGCGCTCTGGAATAGATCGAGCAGCGTAGGCAGTTCGTTTGGCGAGAGTGCAGCGACCTTCTCGAGGGCGATCTGCCGCGACTCTGCATCGCGGAGCTGCTGGAAACGTGCGGCCAAGCCCTTCCACAACTGCACTTGCTGCTGGGTCTCCCACGACTCGATGCCATCGGCCAGCGCAAGTAGTTGCTGGGGCAGATCTTCGTCAGCGATCCTGATCAAGAAGTCTGCCTTGTCGAGCCGCAGCAGAGGTAGGTCGCCAAACTTTTTGACCAGCGCGGGGATATTTTTGAGCGCTTCAACCGGTCCGCGATCGGGGTCGCTCGCGAGGATGCGAAGCGCCGCTCGCCACACACGCAAATCGTCGGGATTCTCTTTGCGAGCTTTGCCAACAGCCCGGCGGGCTTCGGCGTACATCTTTCGGCGGGCGAAAATATCCGCCTTCAGCAGTTCGGCGGTTCCAGGCGGCAAGATCGGCTGATCAGCGTACTCGTCGACCGCATCAAAAATTGGCTGCCAGTTCTGCTCTGCTTTTGGCTTCTGCAGCTCCTCGGTGATCAACTGAGAGATAATAGCGGGTTTGGAGTCGACCACCGTTTGCGGATTAAGCTGCTGCTGCATCCGGTCTCGGCCTGCCTGAGCGAAACGATTGCCGGGAGCACGCTGCAAAACCTGGTCGTAGGCTTCGAGGGCTCGTTCCAGCTGTCCCAACCGCTCATAGCAAAGCCCGAGCGTGATATTCAGCTCGATAAAGATGTCAATCTGCGCCTGAAAAGCTGGCCGCAAGCGCAAAAGTTCTTCACTCGCCTTGAACCATTCGTCGTTGGCAGCCAGCAATCGAGCTTTCAGGTAGTCAATAAACTCTTGTCGAATCCCGAGCTCGTTAATCTGGTCGATCGTCTTTTGAACTTCCTCCAGATCATTTAGGGCGAATAGGGCACGTGCCTTGTAAAACGCCAGTTGCACCGCAGCACTGTCCTCTACCGCTTCGATGCCGTCGTTGTAATGAGCAATGGCGGCTTCGCTATCGCCTCGCTGCCGTTCAAGGCGAGACAGGAACTCGTAGACACGCCAGTCAGTTGCTGCTTCTTCTGCTGCTTGCTTCAAAAGCTTGTAGGCTTCGTCAAACGCCGCCGTTTTCTCTTCCTCGTCCATCTCTTCATCGCCAACCGAAGCCATGAGAGTCTGCGACTTGGCTAGCAACGCCTCGACGTTTTTGGAGTCGAGTTCGAGCGCTTTATCGAAATCAGCCTCAGCTTCGTCTTGGCGTTCGGTGCCGGCAAGAAACTGGCCGCGGACGACGTACGCTTCCGACATCTCCGGATTGACTTCGACTAGCTGATCGACCATCGCGAAGGCGGTTTCGGGATCGCCGCGATCGGCACGTATCGCCAGAGCTACTTGCTGATAGACTCCGGGAGCATTGGGAGTCGTCGCCTTCGAGACATCAAACTCCGCTGAGCCGGAGTTATAACCAAGCAGCTTATAGCCGATCTGGATGGCTTCTTTGTTTTGCCCCGCACGAACCAAGCACGACAAACGTTTGGCTTGTAGCTCGCCATTTTTTGGATCGCTGTTAAGCAGATAGTTGATATGCGAAAGTGCATCTTTGTAGCGTTGCCCGGCGAAAAGCAGGTCGACAATCTCTCGGCGGACTTCGTCGTAGCTCGGGTGCTTACGGATGAATGCTTCAAGCGCAGCGTAGCCCTTCTGGCGTTCGCTCGGCTCGGCGTCGGGTAGTCGCGAAATCTCTAGACTCAACCAAGCCCACCGCTCGAACGCATCGACATCGTCTTCACGAAGATTGATGTAGCGTCCGAGCAAGCCCTTTGCCATGCGGATGTCACCGGCTGCCTCGGCTGCGTCGGCTTCAGCAATCAACGCGCCGGCGTTGCGGCTTTGCTGGTAGAGATACAAGCCGTAGATGCCACCACCGATGGCGATGACGCCCACAACCAAACCAATGAGCAATCCGTAATTGACGCGATAACGTTGCATGATGAGCCGACGGGAAAGAAAGGAAAGCTGCGTGTAGGAATGGAACGCTCAGGCGGTTTTTATGCCGGCATCGGAGCGATTTTTGAGCATGGAGATTCGGATTACGGCGCCCGTAGCCGAGCAGTCTGGCAAGCCGACGGATCTACTCTCGCGGGCCGCGATCGCTGCCCGTGGGGTACGGAGCTGCACAGCAGGTGGGCAGAAAACGGGCATGGCTGGCGTGATTCGCGGGCCGAACAGCCTTAATCGTATCCTCGGCAGGAACCCTGTCAACGAAACGCCGGTTGACGCAAGCTTTTCCACATACACGGTTTGTGCTGGCTAGTCGGCGTTGACAGCGCGTTGTTACGCACTTGTGAGACGAACGGTTCGCCGCCTAGCCACCGCTCATCGAACGACCATCCACTGGGGAACCGCTTGAATGCCACTCTCTAGGCGAGCCCGCAGCCGCAGCGGACCGCTGCCTAGCTTATTGGCAGGGACGCGGAGCGATGCGGTTGCCACATCAGAACCCTGCAGTGTGGCCCTGCCCAGTTCTTGCCCACTGTGCTCGAAGATAACGGTTTTGCCGCTTGGTGAGGCCTCCGGCGATGCTTCGCCGGCGGCCTGATTGGCCTGCCCTATTTCGCCCGGCTCGCCGTCGGTTGGCTCCGTTCCGACCGACGCTGCTCCCACGGGTTCTGGCGACTCCCCATTCGGAGCCGTGGCGGTCAGCACGACGAACTCGTCGAACTCGGCAACGGGCAGCGGCGAGAGGGACAACTCGAGCCCGGCCGTAGGATCGTTGTCGACGACGATTGATAGCACCACGCGCGACCGCGATTCAATTGCGTCGCTGCTCGTCGCCACAAACCGCAGCTCGTGATAGCCGTCGGTGATTCCCGCCGTATTGAACTTCACCGTCTTGCCACTTGGAAATCTGGCTACCAGCCGGCCGTCGATGAATAGATCGATTGGTTCGCTTTCGACCAACGTCGGCGGATTGGCCGTTGCCGTGAATTCTAACACGCCAGAGACCGTCTGATTCTGCTGAATGCCATCCACTTGCAAAGGCGGTGGGCTCGCCCAAGGCTGGCAGAGCGGATCGCCTACGATCAGCAACTGGTACGGGCTCGCAACCGACTGATAAAACGCCTCGGCCAGCGAGCAACCTCGCCGGTAGTGCACGTGCACGGACGGCAAAGGAAACTTCGCTTGAATCGCCCGTGGCTCGGTGACGGTGCCACTCGCCCCGGCAGCGCCCTGGCGAAGGAACTCCGTGAGCGGCATTTGAGATCGGTCTTCGCGTAGGTCGCCACCGAAACTGGTGAAGTGTTCGCATATGGCGCCGGGCAGAACGGCTGATCGTGCAGCGGCGAGATCGCTAAACCGGGCGCCAACCGAAAACCCCATGATGTCGACCGCGTTGACAGGGACCGTCCCTTGCACGATCTTCGCGCGGGCGCCTTCGGCACGCAGTGTTTCGGCCACCCCCTTGTAGCACGTGTGCCGTGCCTGCGAGCGGACGTCGCGATTCCTAGCAAAGTAAAAGGTCCCGCCCGGCTGGGTGCGGTCGGCTGCAAT
>JBCDCL010000170.1:0-6571 GCA_039182175.1 Planctomycetota bacterium | reverse complement strand
CTGATCCCGCCCGAGCGTCCATAGCGGCGGCGGGGTTTGGCACCTCGATGTCGGCTCATCACATCCTGGGGGTGAAGAAGCTCCCAAGGGTTTGGCTGTTCGCCAATGAAAGTGGTACGTGAGCTGGGTTCAGACCGTCGTGAGACAGGTCGGTCCCTATCTACTGTGGGCGTACGAAACTTGCAGGGGCTCTTCTTTAGTACGAGAGGATTTAGAAGGACGACCCTCTGGTGTACCTGTTGTCGCGCTAGCGGCACGGCAGGATAGCTAAGGTCGGAACGGATAAACGCTGAAAGCATCTAAGCGTGAAGCCCGCCCTAAGATTAGGTTTCGTTGAGCCAATGGCTCGAAAGTCCCCTGGAAGACGACCAGGTTGATAGGCCGGATGTGTAAGTGCAGTAATGCATTCAGCTAACCGGTACTAACGGACGAACGCTTGGCCGCATTAATCAAGTGCTCTCATAAACAAGCACGATTCAATGCCAACGATTTTACTCTCAGAGACATTTGAGAGGGTGAATCGCAGTCGGCAGTCGGCAGTCGGCAGTTTGTAGTTTTTACATTCCGCCTTCCGCCCTCCGCCGTCCGCCTTTCACCAGCTACTCTTGCATCTACCAAATCAAAGCCTAGCGAGGTTTCGTCGCCCGCTAGGTTTCTTCTGGCGACCATATCCGGAAGGAAACACCTGTTCCCATTCCGAACACAGTAGTTAAGCTTCCGGAGCCGATGATAGTGCCTACCAGTGCGAAAGTAGGTATCGCCAGGCTTTATAACCTCTCACGGGTTCAACCCCGTGAGAGGTTTTTTTGTGCCTGAACATCACACAGCGGCTGGCGGCCATGCATCTACAAACGGCCGTCAGTAATTGCAAACGAAGCTGTCGATCTACGCCGTGTAACGCAGCAGAGCAGCAATTTCGCCATCGGCAAATTTCAAATGCTCGGGTGCGACGACATGCACCTTGACGCTGTTGGCGAGCGTCGCCGCCGCGGCCAGGTCAGCCAGATCGATGCCTTCCTCACGTTCTGCTTCGTCGAGCTGTACGCGTTGCTGCGTCGGGTCGTACGACCCAAGCGGCCGGCATTCTTCGGTAACCAATAGGGTATCGACGCGGCCATTCTTTGCGGCTTTCACGATCGCTTCCAAGTCGGTACAGACTAGATCGGTGTGTTGCTGCTCCTCAAACTGGGCGATCAACGCTTGCGATTTCTCGCCGAGGCGTTTCTCCACCAGCGGCCACGCTTTTTCGTGAAGCTCATCTGGGTGAGCACCGTCCGGGTTACCGGCAACGTGACCGTCGACCAGATCCAGCGAGGTCTCTTCACAGGCGTCTTTGAAGTAGGGAAACAGCTCATCGACGCCGGCGAAGATCACCGGACGAGGATCGTCCCGCATCGCTTCATGCACCGCCTCAGCAATCTCGCCGAAGTAACGCTTAAGGGCTTCGAACTCATCCTTATCGACATGGCCGTGGGGAACGGCCTCCTCGCCATTCGCTCTGCCGCCGTCTTGGAACGAGTGTAGGTTAAAGCCTTTCTGCTCATCACCGCCCACAACCGCCTGTAGCGACTCGGGCAGATCTTCGATTTCGGTCTCGCTCAGCCCGCGTTTCGAGCCCTCAAGGAATCGAACGCCATTGCGACTGACCGCCACAACGCCATATTCGCCATCGCGACTGGCGGCTTTGATCAGCGGCCGGATGTGGAAGCGATTGGCGACGACCGTGGTCTCGGGCGTATCGACAGCAAGTTTCATCACGTGCGTTTTGCCATCGGCCACGAGAATCGCTAGACCGTCTTCCTGATGACGCCAAAATTCCCGGCTGCCGTCGGCGTCAAGATTGGTAAGGGGTTCCAATTCCTGCAGAGCCGCCCGCACGCCATCGGCGTCAGCATTTTTGTCGTCGAGCTTGCTCTCGGCATCGGACACTCGATTTTTCAAGCGAATAGGATCTTGCCGAATTTCCTTGCCCATGCGATGCGTCGGCAAGTAGATCGACACGCACGTGCCCTCCTGAGCTTCCGCCAAAGCGGCCAACTCGTCGGCAGTCAAATGGCTAGCCCGCCGGATCGTCTCTGCAACCATCGGTTCCTCTCATAGGGTGCTAAATTGTCCAGCGAGCGGAAGTTGCAACTCATATGCCACGCGTGATGCAGCCCACCCGGCAGTCTGCAACGCGACGCCACCCCGCCGATCTGGTGGTTCTGCCACCAATCTGCCTGCCTAGCGGCCAATTGGCCTACTTTGACCAGCGGGCGGATCGTCCCGTAACATCGGCTAGATGTGATCAGATAAAGTTTGACTGCAACCCGCGTGTCCGAATGACGGCTACCATTCAGAGAGATAAGGTGGCTGCCCTCGCCAAGCAGAATCCGCAGAAGGCACTGGCGGAGGCTCGCCGAATTGCTGACCCCTGGTTTCAGGCGCAGGCCTACTCTTGGGTCGCTAGATTCACCGACGGCGACCCCATCGCGGTGGCCAAGCAGGCGGCGAAGGCCTCAGCCAAGTGTGCCGACGAATTCAAGCGAGCGGCAGTCCGTTCGTGGGAAATCGCAGCCCTGGCAGAACGGGGCGAACTGCGGGCGGCTCGCTCGGCTCTCGATAGCGCGTTGACCCGCGCGGCGAAAATCACGCCCAAGTCTTCGCAGGCGGAAGCCCTGACGCTGTTGCTGCACGCGGCAATCAGAATTGACGAGAAGGCTGCAAGAAAGGTTGCCCAAGAGCTGCAAACGCACTGCGGCGCCGACTCCCATTGGCGCTGCAAGCGAGCCCTAAAAAACGGCAATCGCCTGCTAGAGAGGGCAACGCAGCCGCGACCGTTTTTCTGGTGACGCTGGGCAGACGGAGGTATGAAAGTCTTCGCGGAGTGCTAACGGCTCCGGCAGCGACAATTGTTCGCACGCCAGACGCCGCAACCGCCTGTCAATGTTTCTGCACTAGTAGTCAAGGTGTCGGAGCCATCGGTCGCAGCTGCGTCGTTTACAGCAAAATTTCGGGCGCCAAGAGTTACGGAGGCAATATGACTGTGACCTTAACCGAATAAGCAGACGCCATTCATACGATCTTTCGTGGTCCGGTAATGAAAATCGACGATCCCATTATCGTGCTGATAGTCGGCTATTCCGCCATATTCTGTTTCGTGGTCAGTTTGCTGGCGTTTGTGACTGCTGGAGCTTACACGAGGGAAACCAAACGTAGAGCCGTGCCGGTCGCAAAGTCCGTGTTGGTGTCGCTATGCGTTGCGTCATTAGCCGTTTTCGTTCTCCGGACTTTCTTCGATTCGGTCCGGCAGTCCGACATAGAGATCGCATTCTGGGCATCAGCAATGGCTTGCCTCGTTATTGGCAAATGGCTTGGCAAGCGTGCCGTATCCAAGGAACAACCGAATTCTGAAGCCGCATAGCAATACGCCAGGTGCCACTGCTGGCTTGTACAGCGGTGCGAAGTGAATAACCGGTGCCCACTGCCGGACGAGCCGGACAGTGGCACCCGGCGTCTCGCTGCTCAGGAGGGTCGTACCTTTGTACTTACACAACTCTGCTAGAATGCGGGCCACCCGTCAGGAATCAGCACGCGATGGAGTGGCGGCATGCACCACTTGGACCTGCTTGGAGCACCACTTAAGGATGATTTTCTGTGCGAGCTGTTTGAGACTTACGAGGTACAGGTCGAGTATCTGTACGACAGAACCCACGAAGACCTCCCCGATGAGTATCACGCGGAAATTGTCGACTTAGGCCTGCAATTCGTATTCGATGACCGCCAGGCGCTGCGAACACTCTTCCTCACACCAGTCGATATCTCGACGTTCAACCCATTCGAGGACGACGAGCGGGTGCCCATGTTCGTATCGAAAGCCGAAGCACTGAACTACGCCAGTGCGAACGGCTCGAATTTCACAGAGGGAGAAGCGGACTTCCTGGGTGAACAGAAAGACTGGATTCGCTTCGAGTCAGATGCCTACACGATTCACTACGAGTTTGTGGACGGAGGCTTGCGAAAGACTACTCTTCAATCCGTGGCAGACTGTGTGTGAATAGCCAATCGCTTACCTGCACAGGAGGCGTTGTCCTGAGCAGGTTGGCGAGCACGCCGAGTCGCGTCGGGTGGACCCGCTTCGCTGTCGGGATCGCTGCTGGTCCGCATCGCTCAGCTCGACCTCGGCGAGCAGCGAAGCCACAAGCCAGTCGTTGCCGGCTCGCGCGACCTCGCCTTTACCGCACTTGGTCTTCCATCATTCGGCGGGCGGCTTTGGTGGCGGGTTTCCAGTTGCCGGCCTGGGCGTCGTCGGCGATTGCTTCGAGCCAGGCGAGTTCTTGCTCGGAGATTTCGCCATCGGCATGAGCCGCTCGGACTTGCTCGCGGAAGGGGGCGATCCGCTCGCTCGCTTGCCGGCCGGCGATGTTGTAGATCGCTTTGGCGTATTGGTAAGCCTGCGGGCTCACCTCGCCATAGCCGCAGCCAAGCAGGCTGGCCACTAGCAGGGCCGCCAAGAGCGGTGCAGCTGGAAAAAACGAAAGCAAGCAGCGGTTGATGGCAAGGGCAGGGCGGCGTGGCACTAGAGCGACTCCCGCGAGACTTCGCCTTCGCCTTGGCTTGAGAATTCGGCCCACAGCAGTAGGTCGACCTCGTTAGTCACAAACCGAACGGAGCCATCGCCGAGGCCGACGTTGCCGCCGCCCGGATGCTCGGCATACATCTGGCCAACGTGGTACGTGGGGAAATTTACCGGGTGAATGATTGGCAGCCCGGTGATGTCCATCTCGCCACCCGACGGGCCGGCATGCACCAGCACGAGTGTGGCTGCCGTGTCGGGGCCATTCTCCGGCGTTTCGAATCGCGGATTGGTGAAGGCGCCCGGCACGACGCCGACCCACGTCTTGTCGCTAAGGGCCGACGAGTGCTCGCCCACGAAAATTGTCTTCGACAAGCCGTCGGTCACTTCGCGAAACTTGGTGGCCGAGTTGCGGTAGAAGGGTCCGTCGGCCACGCGCGAGGCGTCGCCGTTGATGGTGATGTCGATGATCGCGCCGGCGGACCGGGCGGCGCCTTCGTCGCCGACAAAGTAGATGTCTTCGAAGATCGGCCCCGTGGCGGCGGCGCCACAATCGCCCCAGCACGACTCTTGCCCGTGGCTCGCCACGTAGTGCGATCGACCTAGTTCGACCGTGCCGCCAGCGATGGTCAGCGGATCGCCCGGCTGGCCGACGATGGCTGCTTCTTGCTCGGCAAGAAAGGGGTCTTGCGGGCCTGATGCCGTGGGGCAGAGGAAGGTCGCTATGCTTTGGCGAACGAACTGCGTGTGCTCGGGTCGCCAGATCGGCTGTTCGAAATCGAGTTGGCTATGGATGGCGGTCTCTTCGATGTAGGGCAGCAGGTGGGCGCCCCAACCCCAGCCAGGCGCCGCGTCGCCCGTGTCGGGATCTTGATTGGCGGTGGGCGCCGCGAGGTTGGTATTGGAGACGTAGCCGGGCGGCAAGTTCCGCTGCGATCCTTCGTAACTGTGCATCGCCAACACTAGCTGACGCACGTTGTTGCTGCATTGCGAACGGCGACTTGCCTCGCGAGCAGCCTGCACGGCTGGCAGCAGCAGCGAAATCAACACGCCGATGATGGCGATCGCTACCAAGAGTTCGACCAAGGTGAAACCGCGGCGGCGCTGCTGGAGAGATGTCGACCGGCGGACCATTGGATTGCGTGCCATGAATGCTTCCTAGAAAAAGTGTAGCCTGTACTACAACTCGACAGAATGTACCCTTGGCTACACTTTGGGTCAACCATTTTCTGGACAGAACCTTTGCCGTACGAAGTCCGGGCGCCAGCACGGGCGAACCGCGGCGTGGAGAAATTCGCCCTGGTGGCCAGAAATCGTGGCGACTGGCCCAAAACGGCGCGCTCAAGAGTGCTGCTGGAATTTGGAAATTTTGTCGGTAGGCTGATAATTCGACTCTTCTACCAATAGAGCGGCGGCGTGCGAATTCGCACCGGCAGTCGCCGTAAGTCGTTTGGCGACGCTCGCCGTTGGCGCCCGACGGGCAGCCAGCAGCCGAAAAAATCTGAAAACGGCCTGCTCGGAAGATTTCTCTGAGAATCTTTTGCCACCCAGCAGATTTTGGAGTGGGTAGCTACAATCGTCGTAGCGCGGTCACGAGGACTGACGCCAACCGGCAGACACGATTGAGGCAGCGATGACCCAGGCGCCCGAACCGCCCAAGCACGCATTCCAGCGGACCCGAACCGACCACGCCACCGAGACGGCCGAGGACTACGTCGAGGCGATCGCTCAGATCGAGGCCGACAAGGAGCAATGCCGCGCCGCCGACCTGGCCCGGATGTTCGACGTCAGCCACGTGACGGTCGGCAAGACGCTGGCGCGGCTAGAGAGCGAGGGGTACGTCGAAACGGCCCCCTACGCCCCAGTGACGCTGACCAGCAAGGGCCGCCGCCTGGCAAGCCGGTCTCGCGAGCGGCATGAAGTGGTGCTGGAGTTCCTACGGTCAATCGGCGTCAAAGAGGCGACCGCCCAGGCCGATGCCGAAGGGATTGAGCACCACGTCAGCCCCGAAACGCT
>JBCDCL010000169.1:0-6587 GCA_039182175.1 Planctomycetota bacterium | reverse complement strand
GATATCCCGCTGCTGCTCGAAGCGGGCTGGGCCGAGCAGTGCGACTTGCTGCTATTCGTAGAATCGCCCCAAAACGAACGATTGGCACGAGCCGCAGCCCGTGGCTGGGACGCCGACGAGTTAGCGTGGCGTGAGGCAGCCCAGACGCCGATTGCCGAAAAGAGAGACCGGGCCGATGCGGTTGTCCTCAACTCGGGATCCCCCTCCGAATTGAAAGATGCAGTCGACCTGTTTTGGCGCCAGTCGGTCGTGCCGCTGGGCGACTGATCGCAGGCTATCGATCGCCAAAATGCGAGGGGCAACTATTTGCCAAATTCGGTCTTGATAAACCTCATTTTTACTTCCCTCCCTACAATTGGTATTGTCATACTGAGGATTAGAAGTTTGCTGGTGGAGCACTCGGTTGCGTTCGCTAACCGCTTGGCTCCCGGACGGCGGCATCCTTCTCCCCACCCCCCACCGATCGCTCTCGATCAACGCTGCTGGGCCTGAGTTTCCCGGGCGATTGGTCGCTGAGCCCCCGCCGACTTTTCCTGTTCAGGAGCACAACCGAATCATGGCCGATTTCTCAGGCCGCGGATCCCGTCAAGACCGTGCGCGTCCGCCCCACCATCGTGGTCGTCGCGAGGGGCAACCCAACCCGCCCCACATCGACGCCGAACTACTCAAACAGCTCGATCGCGAAGAACCGCTGTCGCTTGCCGAGGAACTGGACAAGGCGGCAGAGCGTGTTCGCCGCGCCGGTCCTGCTCTGGGTAAAAGCAAGCAACTCGATAGCAATATCCACGTTGCCGAACTGCAACAACTGACAATGCCGCAGTTGATGGAGATCGCCGACTCCGAGGGGATCGAAGACTCAGCCGGCCTGAAGAAACAAGAGCTGATCTTCAAGATTCTCAAGTCGCGGGTGAAGCTCAACGGCATGATGTCGGGCGAGGGGACGCTCGAAATCTTGCCCGATGGCTTTGGCTTCCTGCGAAGCCCCGACTACCACTATCTATCTTGCCCCGACGATATCTACGTCTCGCCGAGCCAGATTCGCCGGTTCAACCTTCGCAACGGCAACACCGTGGCAGGCACCATCCGCCCGCCGAAGGAGAACGAACGCTACTTCGCGCTATTGCGAGTCGAGTCGATCAACGGCGGCGACCCCAATCAACTGAATCGGAAGGTCTCGTTCGATGATCTGACCGCATGCCATCCGGACGAGCGTATTCGCATGGAGTGCGATGCCGAGGGCGTCGAGATGCGGGTCATCGATATGATCGTGCCGATTGGTTTCGGTCAGCGTGGCTTGATCGTCAGTCCGCCGCGTGCCGGCAAAACGATCCTGATGCAAAAGATGGCTCGCAGCGTTCTGGCGAACTACCCCGATGCCTACGTCATGATGCTGCTGATCGACGAACGCCCCGAAGAAGTCACCGACATGGAGCGGGAGGTCAAAGGGCCGAACTGCGAGGTGATTAGCAGCACGTTCGATGAGCCGGCCGCTCGCCATGTGCAAGTAAGCGAAATGGTGATCGAGAAAGCCAAGCGGATGGTCGAGTACGGTCGCGACGTGGTGATCTTTCTCGATTCGATCACGCGGCTCGCACGGGCGTGGAACTCCGAGTGCCCGTCCAGCGGCAAGGTACTCTCTGGCGGTTTGGACGCCAACGCGATGCAGCGCCCGAAGCGCTTTTTCGGCTCAGCCCGAAAGATCGAAGAGGGGGGCTCGCTAACGATCATCGCCACGGCACTGATCGACACCGGCAGCCGGATGGACGAGGTGATCTTCGAAGAGTTCAAAGGAACCGGCAATCAGGAGATCGTGCTCGACCGCTCGCTGGTCGATAAGCGGATCTGGCCTGCGATCGACGTCAGTCGCTCCGGAACGCGACGCGAAGAGATGCTGATGGACCCCGAGGAATACCGGCGAGTCTGCCTGCTGCGACGCGTCCTCAGCGAGATGAACCCGCCTGACGCCATGGACCTGCTAACGACACGGCTCCGCAAGACACAGTCGAACGCAGAATTCTTGATCAGCATGAAAGAGAATTGAGGCGGCGAGTTGTGGAGGTCGCGTGGTGGTGCTTGTCGTCGGCGGCTGACGCTGCCGCCCCGCGGGCGGTATAGTGGGGGGTATGGCTAACATCATTCAACCGTCGGACGGCGTGCCCAGTTGCCGCTTTGGCATCATCGTGGCAGAGTGGAATAAGTCGATCACGCAAAAGCTTGCCGACGGGGCGGTCGAAACGCTTACCGGGGCGGGCATCGACGCTGAAAATGTTGATTTAGTGTGGGTTCCCGGCGCATGGGAAATTCCCATCGTCACCCAGCGGCTGGCCGATACTTGCCGCTATGGGGCGATTCTGACCCTCGGCGCCGTGATCAAGGGCGACACCTCGCACGACCACTGGATTAATCAGGGCGTGACCGACGCTCTGATGCGGATTGCCACGGAGCACAGCCTGCCGGTGCTGTTCGGCGTGCTGACTTGCGATACGATGGAGCAAGCGATCCATCGCTCAGGCGGCGACGTAGGCAACAAGGGCGCCGAGTGTGCCGAAGCCGCTCTGAAAATGGTTTCGCTCCTGCAAGCCCTGCCCACCAAGTAACGCCCATCACGCGATCGTGATTGCGGATTGCGGACGATCGAATCGCAACGCCTGGGTTACAAGCGAGCCGGTCCGCAGCCTTCGATTAGCCATTCGAGTTTCCCCGCATGTCTCTCCGCAGCCGAGCTCGCGAAGTTGCTCTTCAAATTCTGTTTGAAGACGACGTAAACCCCCGCCAAACGGCGGCGGAGCTGGAGCAGTTTGTCGCGGGGCGGCTGAACAACCCCGAGGGGGAAGCATTCGCCCTAACGTTGATTTTGGGGGTGCGTCGCAACCAGGCGGAACTCGATGCGGCGATTAGCCAAATCGCGGACAACTGGAGCCTGAACCGCATGGCGCCAACAGACCGCAACTGCTTGCGACTTGGCGCCTACGAGATTCTCTACGGCGAGACGCCGTACAAGGTCGCCATCAATGAGGCGGTCGAGCTAGCCAAGCGGTTCGGTCGAGCCCAATCCGCGGCATTCGTGAATGGCATTCTGGATAAGCTGCCGCGAGGGGATTCTGAAACAGGTAGCCAGGGCACCGAGTAAACGTGGGTTGAGCAAAGCCCCTTTAAGCTTGAGAATGCGGGCCTCGACCGCCGCAAGAACCAGACTTCACCCCTCAATGCTTCTATGGGTTTCTTCGACCGCCTGAAAAAAGGTCTGCAAAAGACGCAGAACCTGCTGAAGACCGACGTTCGCGACCTTTTCAAAAGCGAAGGGCGGTTGATTGACGACGATTTCCTCGAAGAGATCCGCGGCATTCTGTATCGCACCGATATGGGTGTCGACGGCGTTGAGCAAATCGTCGAGCAAATTGCGACCTCGATGCGTGGCCGCGTTGTGCAGCTGGAAGAAGTTGTCGAGGTGATGAAGGCGAAGCTCAAGGAGCTGATGGCTCAGGACGAGGCGCCTATTGCCTTTGCCGAAAGTGGGCCAACCGTGGTGATGGTCTGCGGCGTCAACGGCGCCGGCAAGACGACATCGATCGCCAAGCTTGCTAGCCAATTCAAGTCGCAGGGCAAGTCGGTCCTGCTCGGCGCCGGTGATACGTTCCGGGCCGCGGCTGTCGAGCAATTGACGATCTGGTCCGAGCGGCTTGGCCTTGGCATCGTCAAAGAAGACTCAGGCGCCCACCCCGCGACGGTCGCTTACAAAGCGGCCGAAAAAGCGTCGGCAGAGAGCATCGATGTTTGCATTGTCGACACAGCGGGACGATTGCAAACGCAAACAAATCTGATGCAAGAGCTTACGAAGATTCGTAACTCGATCGCCAAAGCCTGCCCCGGCGCGCCGCATGAGACGCTACTCGTTCTCGATGCAACCACCGGCCAAAACGGTATCAGCCAAGCGAATAAGTTTGCCGAAGCTGCCGGTTGCACGGGTATCGTCCTCGCGAAGCTCGACGGCACGGCCAAGGGCGGGGTCGTCGTGGCGATACGCCAGCAGCTTGGCTTGCCGGTCAAATACATCGGGCTCGGCGAATCGCACGAAGACTTGGCGCCCTTCCGCCCCGACGACTTCGTCGACGCTCTGTTCGACGACGTGCTAGTCGGCCCTGCGAAGGCCTAGTCGGGCGGGCTCCCGTCGCTCACGCTGCGTGCTAGCAGCCATCTCAACGCAAGCCGCAAGGTTTGACAGGATCACCTATACGCCCGCGTTTTACGCTGCTTTTCTCTTCTACCTCGCTTCACCCTCGCTCCGATAGCAGAGATAGCAGGCGAATCCTGCTGCCGTGGGGCTTACGTAGACGCCCTTAGCCAGGCCCAGATCCGGGGCCGGCGTCGCGCGTAGCCCTCGGCGAACAATCCCCCGTTTCCTGCAGAATCGCGGAGTAATGGACTGATGAAAGCCAAACTCACCGCATGGATGGCGGCCACCTTGATGGCCGGCCCCGCGCTGCTGTCGCCGTGCGCACTTGCGCTCGACGCCACTGAACAAATGGTCCAGCCCTCGTACGTCGAGCCATCGGCGCTCGAGTACGACAGCTACTACAGCCAAAGCATTGAGCCGTCGCCTAGCGATGCGGCTACCGAGCCGGCGCCAATCTACGCCGAAGTCGCAACGCCCGTCGCCGAAGCCTATTCCAGTGAGCCACTGGATTGTCCCTGCCAGGCAGAGCAGCGTTGCTGCCGCCGGCAATGCCAGTCGTCGTGTTGCCTATCGGGTGGCTGCTTGGGAGAGCCATTCAGCTTGAGCGACTACATCTTGGGCCCTTGCCGCTGTTGGGACTTTGGCATGTGGACGCAAATCGGCTATCACGATTCACAAACGCCACTGTCGAACGACTTTGCCGACGTACTTGCATTCAACGATGTGCCCGATCAGCTGAACCTGCATCAACAATGGCTATGGGCTGAGAAGGTTGCCGATGGCTCTAACGGTATCGACTGGGGTTTTCGTGTCGACGTGATGTACGGAACCGACGCCCAGAAGACGCAGGCGTTTGGTAACCCGCGGGCCGATGTGCCTGGCGCCGGCTCATGGGACGCCTCTTTCGATAACGGCGAATACGGCTGGGCATTGCCACAAGTTTACGGCGAACTTGCCTTCGGCGATTGGTCGGTCATTGCCGGTCACTTCTATACGCTCGTCGGCTACGAGGTCGTTACCGCGCCGGACAACTTCTTTTACAGCCACGCCTTGACGTTCTTCAACAGCGAGCCGTTCACACACACCGGCGTGCTGGCGACGTACAGCGGCTTTGACAACATCGAACTCTACGGTGGCTGGACGCTCGGTTGGGACACCGGCTTTGATCAAGAAGCCAGTGGCAGCAGTTGGTTGGGCGGCTTCAGCGGCAACCTTACTGACGACATCGCCTTTACCTACATCAGCACCGCCGGCAACTTTGGCGCACGCAGCGCTGGAGCCGATGGTTACAGCCATTCGTTGGTCTTTGACGTCGCACTGAGCGACGACCTGAACTACGTCTTCCAGAGCGACTTGGTCGACATCGAAGATCCGACGCTCGGCGGCAACGATCAGATTGGCATCAACCAATATTTGTTCTACACGCTTAGCGAGCGCGTCGCTCTCGGCACGCGACTCGAATGGTGGAAAAGCGACGGCCAGTCGTTCAACGAAGTCACCTTCGGCGTCAACTACCGGCCGCACGCCAACGTGGTGATTCGTCCCGAGTACCGCTACGACTGGACGCCGACCGACAACGGCTATGGCGCCAACTCGGTGGGTGTCTTCCGCGACGAAGAATCGACATTCGGCATCGACATGGTGATTACTTACTAGCCCGACAGTTGGCAAAAACGACAACATCAAACCCCGCGAGTCGCCTTGTTGTGGCTTGCGGGGTTACTTTTTGGCGCCGTACTGGGCAAGCGCGTCGGCAGGGATCACAACGTTGAGACTGCCAGAGTGGAAGCCTGCTAAATCGATCGCCACGAACTTGAAGCCAAGCTCTCGCAGTCGCTGAACGATTTGCGTCCGCGCCGGCATTGCCGAGAGCTTCTCGATCTCGCCAGCGGGCGCCTCGATTCTCGCCAAACCGCCTTCGTGCAAGCGAACGCGAACTTCGCGAAGCCCGAATGAACGCAGATGTTGCTCGGCGAGGTCGATTTGTCGCAGACGTTCTGGCGTGACCTGCACGCCGTATGCGATTCGGCTCGCCAGGCAGGGCGAGGCCGGCTTATCGGCTACGGGCAACGTCCAGTGAGTGGCGAGACGACGCACCTCCGCCTTGTTCAACCCGCATGCTACGAGCGGACTGCGGACGTCGTAATCGGCTGCCGCCTGCATTCCTGGCCGATAGTCGCCTTGGTCGTCGGTATTCGCCCCATTGGCGATAACTTCTACGCCGGCTTCTTCCGCGACGCGTTTGACGTGATCGTACAGTTCTGTTTTGCAGTGGAAGCAGCGATCTGCCTCGTTGGCGATATATCTCGGCTGGTTGATCTCATCGGTGGCGACCTCGACGTGGCGAATGCCGATCAGGTCTGCCAACTGGCGAGCCTCTGCTAGCTCACCATCAGCGACGGCCGGCCCGACT
>JBCDCL010000168.1:0-6679 GCA_039182175.1 Planctomycetota bacterium | reverse complement strand
GTGCGTTTCTCGATGGCTGAGGTCGAAAGAATTGACCGCGAAGGATTCTCACTCTAACCTCTGACCAAGTTCCTCGGCGCCGGCGCATGAAAAAGCCCCGGCAGCCTGTGGCGGGCTAGTCCGGGGCACGAATCGAAGATGTCTGATTGTAACACTGCGGAACCATCGGGGCAATTACCTATACTGCAGTGACTTGACGTGTACGAAGCACTAGTACAAAATAAATCTCACACCTAGCTTGGTGGAACCTTCGACGAAGGCCCATCAACGCAGTTGGTAGAAGCGGTCGTGACACGGCGGCGGTCTATCTGACGAAAGTTTATTGCTTTCGCCGATAGGCCGCCGCCGTTTTGCGTTGGCCTCGGCAGACACCGGAGCCAACACGATGCCAACCCTAGAAGAGTTGAACGGTAAGCGGCAAGAACTTGCCCGCGAAATGCGCAAAATGGGCGAGGCCCACCACGCCAATGGCGGGGAGTGGCAAGACGGCGAGGCCCAAAAGGCATGGGACAAAGCCAATGCCGACTACGACGAGGTCATGGACCAGATCGAGCGGGCCAATGCCGATCAGGCCGTTCAGGCACGTCTGCAGTCTCTGGCGGACGATGACAGTCGCCCTCGCAACCCGCTCAACATCGGCCTGCCGGATCAAACCCCAGCCGGATCGCCACAGGAACGCCGTCAAGCTGCTGAAAACGACCGTTCGATGGCGATGGCGGCTTGGTTTCAAACTCGCCTCGGCCTCAATGTCGCCGAAGACAACTCCGAGGCCGCGCGACGCGTTGGCCTTCCTCTGCACGCTAACGAACTGCGGCTCGCGTTGCCCAGCACGGAGCGGCTTAACGCTCTGCGTGCCGCATGGCTTCGCACGCCCGCACGCGACCGCGAGTATTTTGCGGAGACCTACAACGCTCCGCTAACGACCACGACGGGCACCTCCGGTGGCAACATCATTCCGCCCGAAACGATGCTCCGCCAGCTCGAAGTCAACATGCTGGCATTTGGTGGCGTTCGCCAGGTCGCCCAGCAGATCCTCACCAGTTCGGGTGAGCCAATGAGTTGGCCCACCGCGGATGACACCGGCAACAGTGGCCGGCAGCTTGCTGAGAGCACGCCTGCGGACGACAACGCCGGCGGTGGTAGCAGTGGCGATGGCGGCCCCAACCCAACGTTTGGTAAGGTCGTTTGGAATGCCTACAAGTTTACCAGCGACACCATCAAGGTGCCGCACGAACTGCTCGAAGACGCAGCATTCGATCTGCCGGTGGTGTTGGGCGCGATGCTAGGCGAACGGCTAGGCCGCATCACGAACCTGCTGGCGACGACCGGCTCGGGCAGCGGTACGTTTGAAGGCATCGTCACTGGCGCCACGCTCGGCATCACTGCTGCCAGTGCGACTGCCATCACCGCCGATGAAGTCATTCAGCTTGAGCATTCGGTGAATTCTGCCTATCGCAACGGGGCGGGCTACATGCTCAACGATGACACGCTTCTCGCTTTGCGACTGCTCAAGGACAACGAAGGTCGCTACCTGTGGCAGAGCGGGTTTAACGGCGGAGCGCCCGACACGCTTAACAACCGCCCGTACACCATCAACCACGACATGGCATCCGCAGCGACGGGTACGTTCCCGCTGCTGTTCGGCCAAATGTCAAAGTACAAGATTCGCCGCATCAATCAGCTTCGCCTCTATCGCTTGCAAGAGCGATATCGCGAGAACGATCAAGACGGTTTCGTTGCGTTCGTTCGCGAAGACGGCGGCTTGCTGAGCGCCGGTACGCCGCCGGTGAAGAAGCTGCAGATGGCGTAAGCCGCTAAGCCTGAGCCAAGCGGCGGTGTTTCCCCATTCAAGTAGCAACTGAGGCAAGAGCTATGCCAGAGAAAACTAGCGGCAAAACGGTCAAAGTTCGATTGCGTCACCAAAGCAATCATCCCGATTGCCAGGGCAAGCCGGGCCAGGTTGTCGACGCGCCCGAAGCGCTCGCAAAGCGGTGGCTCGACAACGGCGGCGCCACGTCGGAGGAAAAGGAGAGCGGCAAGTAGCGAATGTACGGGCTTCGCCGGATCGTCGAGCCAAGCGTATTGGCGGTGTCGCTGGATGACCTGAAAAGTCACCTCAGGCCGCCTGATGGCGAAGATGACCACCAGATCTACAAGGTACTTGCTCCGGCTGCCATTGCTGCTGCAGAGCGGCGGACCGGTCGCCAGTTTATCAATTCAACGTGGGAGTTCAGCCTTGATCGATTTCCGCAAAACTGCGAGCCCATCGAGCTGCCGATATCACCGGCGACTGGCGTTGTTGCAGTCAGCTATACCAGCACCGATGGCGACAGCGGGGCAGTCAACGTCGAGTCGCTGCGAGTCGACGTCGCCAGGGAGCCAGCGACGGTGCGGCCAGCGCATGGGGAGTCATGGCCAGCAACGCGAGCCGGCGACCCAGTCGTAGTGCAGTTTACTGCCGGCTACGGCGAAGCTGCTGAAGACGTACCGTCAGACATTCGTGCAGCAATACTGCTCATAGTTGAAAGGGATTACGAACCGCCGACAGCGACGGCGTCGCTCAACGCCTTGAACAACTCAATCGACAGCCTGCTTGAAGGCAACAGCGTCGGTGACGACTACATTGCTTACGCAAAATAGGAATCGAAGGCATGGCGAACTTAGGGGCTGTCGACATAAGCAAGCTGTCCTCTCGCGTCACGATGACCATTGCTTTGACGGGCTTGCGAAAGTTTCGTCTGCGATGCTGGTTTGCGATGGTGCTAATTCGAGCGGCGGCATGCGTTTTTCCGTTTAAGGTCAGCATCGATATAAGGGGCCATGACGCATGAGGCCATGCCGGAGCCGGCGCCACCGCGTCACGTTCGAGCGAGAGAACCGCCAGGGCGGCGATTTCGGCGACGGCACCGTCAGTTGGGATGCAATCGAAAAGAACGTCCCTGCGAGCATTAAGCCGCTCACCGGTCGTGAGTTGATCGTCGCCCAGCAAGTCCAGTCACAGCTAACCCATCGCATCACCATTCGCTGGTCCGAAGCGATGGCAAAGGTAACTACCAAGGATCGAATCAAGTACGGCGATCGCGTGTTCAACATCATATCACGCGCGAACGTCGACGAGCGGAACATCGCACTTGAGTTCATGTGCACGGAGCAAACGTAGTGGCTAAGCAACAAGCATTCGTGACCGGCGACGAGGAGCTGGATCGAGTGCTCAAAGGTTTGCCGGCGAAGCTCCAAAAGAAGTACATGCGGAAGGCGACGCGGGACGCCAGCAAGAAAGTCTTGCAGCGATTCCGCGACAACGTACCAACCGAGACAGGCGCCCTTCGCGACACGGCCAAGGTGCGAGCGGTCAAGAGAAGTCGCGGCAAGACGGGCCACATGGTCCACATTGATCGCGAAAAGCTGATTTTGGAGCGTGCCGCCCGCGGCGGAAAGATCGGATTCGACCCGAAGCGGAAAGAGCCGTTCTTTTACCCGGCGGTACTCGAGTTCGATCCCACCGGCGACAAGCCCATGCGAACGGCGTTGTACGAGAGCGAAAACGCCACACGCACCGAGATCATTAAGCAAGTCAAGCAGATGGCCAACGACGCAGCAATCGACGGCGCCACGCGATGATAGTCGGACCTGTAGCAACGCGACTCGGCGACTCGGCCATCATCAAAGATGGCGTAGCAGAGCGTATTTACTTCACGCGAGTGCCGCAGAACGAAGGGTACCCGCTGCTGCAGATCAATCAGATATCGGGCCGTTCGCTCGATGAACTAGGTCCACCAGAAGACGACGCCACCACCATTCAGATCGACGTTTGGGCAGAGGACACGCCTCAGGATGGCGGCCAGTCGTCGTACGACTTCCTCAAGGCAATGGGCGACGAGATTCGCAAGCTGCTCGAAGGCGTGAGTTGGGAAATCGGCGGATTCAGCGTCCAGAGCGCAACACTTGAGCGCGACAACTTCACCGCCGTGCCGCGTACGCAGGGCAGCACTGACTGGCTTCGCCGCCGCAGCATGGATTTCCGGTTGCTTCACACCAACAACGTAGCGAGGTCATAGATGGCGTTTACAACTGGCAACGGGGCCTCGTTTGCACTCGCGGCACTCTCGGGCGGCGCAACGCCGCCGGCCTCCGTCGGTCGCATCGTGTCGCTCGGCTCGATCGATGGCGAGGTCGTGGAGATCGAAGACAACGACCTCGGCTCCACGCTCCAGAAGTGGTGTGCAGGCGATATCAAAAAGCTGTCGGCCCTCACGCTCGGCGTTGTGTTTGATGCCGACGTGCATCTTGATATCGCACTCAGCAAGTGCGGCATCCCTTATTTGGGCACGCTCACGTTCCCGCTGCCTGCCGGGCAGAGCACGCCGGCCAACTTGGCTGGCAGTGGATTCTTTCAAAAGGCCAGCAGCGGCGATTTTGCCAACGATGCTCGCACTGAGGGCGAGCTGATGTGGCGGTTCGATAACCAGGACACGGTGCTCGCCTTCACCGCGTCCGCAGCCTAACAAGCAGCATGGCCGATCACAAAGTAGAACTCCGCAAGTACAAGTCGAATCGCGTCGACGGCTGGAAAGTCGACGCGCCGCAGCGTCAGATCCTGGTCGACGGCCGGTTCGTCGGGTACTGCTCGGAGAAGCCCAAGCTAGGGCTCAACATTGTCACCGAAGTACCCCCCGAAATCGTGGAGGCTGTCGAGGCCAAGGTTGCCGAGTTTTGGCAGCAGGACACGGTAGAGGCGAGCCAGGCCACTGAAGTGGTGACCGATGACGGCAAAGGGGACGGAGAGGAGAAAGACATTGAAGAGTGAAACAAAGCTTGCCGGCAAGGATGCGTTGCAGGCGTCGGCCCAGACACGCTACGCCGAGAAGGAGGTCCCCGGCTTTGGACGCATCCGCATGCGGTCAATCAGCACTTCCGCGTACGCGCGTATCGAGGGAATGCTGAGCCGCGCCGCTGTCGCACTATCGGATCCCAATCGCGAGGACGGCGTGCGGATGCTGGTTGATGCCAAGATCGCGTTCATTGCCGAAACCCTGGTCGACGAGAACAACGAAAAGTGGCTGAACGGTGAGGAATCCCAACAGCTACGCAACCTGGATAGTGCCGTCTTCTCGGCGATCGAGGACGCTTGCAATCGGCACTGCGGCATTCAAGGCATCGACGTTGAGGCTCGAGCAAAAAACTCAAGCGAGACCACCGGCGACGATTCGCGCTGAAGCTGGCGGAACTGCTCGGTCGGCCGGATGTCGACGCGATGCTCGATGAGTTGACCCGCGAGCAATTGGACGAATGGCGGGTTTATGTTGAGGGGGTGGGCACAGAGCAGTGGTGGCAGGTGGCAACGGTTGCCAGCGCGATAGATCGCCTGGCGGCGGCAATCATCGCCTCGCATGGCGGCAAGCCTGGAAAGCCACCCCGCGTCGAGGACTATTTGCCGATTGTGCGATCCAACACGCGGCCTAGCGTGGACTCGCAACTTGCCTCGCTCGAAAAAGCCTTGGAGAAAATGACGTGGCAGTAGTCGGATCGCTGGCGGTGTCTGTCGTCGCCAAGATGCAGAAATTCAACGACGACATGCAGAAGGGCCGCAAGACCCTGCTGAACTTCAGCAAGGCTGCTCGGCATGCTACTGCGACCGTAACGACTTTCGGAACCGCCGCAGTGGCCGCTGGCGCCGGCGTTGCCGCCTTCATGGTCAAGCAGCAACTCAATGCAGTCGACGCAATCTCGAAGACCTCAGACCGCTTGGGCATCGCGACAGAGAAGCTGGTCGCCTTCCACCACGCGGCGGAACTGAACGGGGTCTCATCGAACACCTTCGACATGGCTCTGCAGCGGATGACGCGACGCATAGCCGAGGCGGCCCAGGGCACTGGCGAAGCACGCGGGGCACTGGCAGAGCTGGGGCTTAGCGCCGGCGCGCTGCAGGGTATGACGCTTGATCGCCGGTTCGTTGAGGTGGCCGAAGCCATGAGCAAAGTCGAAAACCAATCGGATAAGGTCCGGCTGGCGATGAAGCTGTTCGACAGCGAAGGCGTCGCGCTAGTCAACGTGCTGCGACTCGGCAGGGAGGGCCTGCAGGGCGCCGAACGCGACGCCAACAAGCTGGGGCTTACGTTCAACCGTGCGATGGGTGCGGCTGCAGAGAAAGCCAACGATGCGATCACAAGGCTATCAAGCGCCTTCACCGGGCTATTCCGGCAGTTCACTGTGCGGATCGCCCCGATCATCGAAAAGACGATCAACAGGCTGACGGCATTCTTGACGGACAACGGCAGAATCAAAACGTTTGGCGAGGTGATGGCCCGTGGCGTTGGAGAAGCTGCGGCAGCCGTCATAGGCGCTATTCATGGAATGAAGTTGGCGTTAGTCGATGCGAAGATTTTGTTGAGCGATTTTGTCGTCCAGCTTGCAGAGAGCCCAGTCGCGAGGGTGCTAGGGCTTAACCCCAACAACGACGTTTTGGAGAGGGCAGTAAACGCGGCATTCGACCTGCGACAAGACCGCAAAAAACTCGGTGCCCAAGATCCTGCCGGCGACTTTCGCAAGGCATTCGAGAAGCACTTGCAGAAAGCGCTCGAGATGGTCTCGGACAGCCCGGACGGTCCAAAACCACCGCCGCTGCAGTTGCCTGACCAACTGCTCAATACGTTCAACCGAATCAGCGAACTAAAGCCAT
>JBCDCL010000167.1:0-6686 GCA_039182175.1 Planctomycetota bacterium | reverse complement strand
TCGTGAGCAATCGGACTTGATTGCCGAGCGTGAGGCGGTTGCTGCCGACATGCTCCCGCCGACGCCGGCCGATGCCCGTGTGCTGGCGGGTGGTGTCTTGCGGGGCGGAAAGCATCCAATCGATCTCTATCGAGCCATTCACCAAGGCATCGCCGGCTCGCCGATGCCAGGCGTGGGAGACGCGGTGAGCGAAGACGACATTTGGAACTTGGTGGCATACGTTCAGTCGCTGCTCGCTGATTCAGATAACGAGAACGTTACGGACCTATGACACTCGAAGCATCGCCGACAACCGCAGCAGGCGAAGCCGCTTCGCCGTGGCCCCATCGCTGGGCCGTGGTGCTTTGCTGCGCGACGTTCCCGCTCTTGTGGGTCGGCGGATTGATCACCACTACCGACGCCGGCATGGCGGTGCCCGATTGGCCGAACACCTACGGCTACAACATGTTCGCCTATCCGTGGCAAACGTGGATGTTCGGTCCGTGGGATCTGTTCATCGAGCACGGCCATCGGTTGCTGGCGTCGCTGGTTGGTTTGTTGACGATTGCGCTGCTCACGGTTGTTTGCCTCCGCGAGCAGCGGCGTTGGCTTGTGCCGCTCTGCGTGGCGGCGCTGGCGCTGGTGATCTTCCAAGGCGTGCTCGGCGGACTGCGTGTCGTCGTGAACGAGCGGCTCATCGCGATGGCCCACGGCAGTACGGGCCCGGCGTTCTTCGCCCTCACATGTGCCCTGGTTGTACTGACTAGCCGCAGTAGACAAGCGACCAAGACAGAGCAGACGACCAACGCAGTAGGCCATGCTGGATTGGCAAAGCTGGCGACGTTGACGGCGGGGCTGGCGTATCTGCAATTGGTGCTGGGCGCTTCGCTACGTCACGTCGGCGCCAGCGTCGGGCCGTGGAGTTTTGCGACCTTGGTGAAATTCCATTTGGCGATGGCGGCCATCGTGGCAATCCATACGCTGCTAGTGGCTTGGAAAACTCGCCGAACGCCGGCAGCGTCGCCCAGCACGCGATGGATCGGCGGGCTGCTGGTGGTGGTGGTCACCGCCCAAGTGACGCTAGGTTTCGCCACCTGGCTGGCTAAATATGGGGCGCCCCGCTGGGCGGCAGACTGGCTGCCAGCTACGATAAACCCGATCACAGCCGGTGGCTGGAGCCAAACCCACACGGTCACCGCCCACTCGGCCATCGGCTCGCTCCTGCTGGGACTGTTGGTCACCATCGCCGTGATCGCATGGCGTCGCGTACCGCGTCGCAAACCGGCTGAATCGACCCTTACTTCGCAAACCCTGACAACGGCAACATGAGCACCGGCGCCACTACTGCGACGACGACCGCCGCGCCCGTGCGTGCCCGGTTCGCCGACTATGTCGAACTCGCCAAGCCACGGATTACTATCCTGGAGTTGGTGACCGTCGTCGCGGCGATGCAGTTTGCCCTTGCAGCCACTGGTGGTAGTTGGACGGCGGGACCGACGATTGCAATCCTGCTCGGCACCGGTTTGCTGGCGGCTAGTGCGAATACGCTGAACCAGTATCTAGAAATTCGTTTCGACCGCTTGATGCGGCGGACTGCCAATCGACCGCTCGCCGCAAAGCGGATGCGGCCGATCGAAGCCGCTACGTTTGGCATCGCCTCGGTGGCGATTGGCGTAACGCTCTTGGCGTTCGGCGTGAACGGCCTGACCGCCGGCCTCGGGCTGCTGTGCTGGTTCACTTACGTCGCCCTTTACACGCCGATGAAGCGGTACTCGACCTGGAATACCTTCGTCGGCGCCATTAGCGGGGCGTTGCCGATCGTCATGGGTTGGACTGCCGGTGGCGGGCAACTCGACGCCGTTGCGTTGGGGCTCTTTGCCGTGCTGTTCTTGTGGCAGTACCCCCACTTCATGGCGATCGCGTGGCTTTGCCGAGAAGACTACGCCAAGGTGGGCTATAAGATGACGACCGTCGTCGAACCTACCGGCCGAACCGCTGGCGTCTACGCAATCGTCGGCGCCGCGATGCTCGCCCCTGCGGCGTTGCTGCCGGCGGTGGCGGTTGGCGGCGATGGCTCGGTCGTCTACGCCTGCTCAGTCGTTGTGTTTGCTGTGTTGCAATTGGTAGTGGCGATTCGCTTTTATCGCAACCGGACCGACCAAAACGCCCGCCACCTGATGCGAGCAAGCCTGCTCTACCTACCCGCCTGGATGCTGATGCTGGTTTGCTGCCTGCCGTAGTTGTGAGGTGCTGGTTGGCAGGCGCTAGGCGCTAGTTGGCTAGGCGCTAGTTGTTTGATGCAAGCGATATTCGATCGTGCCAGCGCGTTTACTCTTTAATCCTCTAAGCCTCCCTTCATGTCCGCGATTCGCTTAAGCGACATCCGATACCGCTACGGCGACAAAGAAGCACTCCGCGGCTTGTCGCTGGAGGTGCACGAGGGCGAGGTGTTTACGCTGCTCGGTCCTAACGGCAGCGGCAAGACGACGCTCTTTCGGATGCTGTCGACCTTGGCGCCACCACAGCAGGGCGAGGCAACGATCTTCGGCCACGACCTGCGTCGCGAGCCCGATCACGTCCGCGCACTAATGGGCGTCGTCTTCCAGGCGCCAAGCTTGGATAAGAAACTCACCGTGATGGAAAACCTCCGCTGTCACGGTCGGCTTTATGGCCTGGGCGGGCGAACGCTGGCGGGACGCATTGAGGCGATGCTCCAGCGTGTCGGACTACGCGACCGAGCGAAGGAATTGGTCGAAACCCTCTCGGGCGGTTTGCGGCGGCGTGTAGAACTGGCCAAAGGCTTGTTGCACGAACCAAAGCTCTTGGTACTCGACGAACCGTCGACAGGTCTCGACCCTGCTGCCCGCAGCGACTTGTGGCGGTATCTGCAGCAGGTCCGCGACGAGCAAGGCGTCACGATTCTCGCGACCACCCACATTCTGGAAGAAGCCGAGCGGGCCGACCGGATCGCCATCCTACATCAGGGCGAGTTAGCAGCGCTCGATACGCCTGCCAACTTGCAATCGTCCATCGGCGGCGACGCCATCACCATCCGCACCGACGAGCCAGCCGAACTTGCCGCCGCGATCAATCAGCGTTGGCCCGACGCGGCCGATGTGATCGATGGCGCCGTGCGTCTCGAGCAGGAGAATGGCGCCGAGTGGGCGCCTCGACTGTTTGAATCCTTCGGCGGCCAAATCAACGAACTTACGATCGGCAAACCAACGCTCGAAGACGTCTTTATCGCACGCACAGGCCACCGATTCTTCGGCGCCGACCAAGAAACGCCCGAAATTGCCACCAGCAACCACTGATCACCGTAAGGCTGCAGCCACCAGCGATACGCCACGCGTCAGCGTCGCACCGGGTGCTGCCGGCATGACTACCGCCGCCACCGCACCCGCACTGCCCGTGATTCTCACGCTCGCGTGGCGTGAGTTGGCGAGATTCTTTCGTCAACGCAATCGCGTGATCGGCGCGATGGTCCAACCAATTCTGTTTTGGCTACTATTTAGCGAAGGACTCGGCGCCGCGGGCCAAGCAGGCTATGCCCGTTTCTTTCCCGGCACGATGGTGATGATCCTCCTCTTCACCGCCATCTTCGCCACGATCTCGATCATCGAAGATCGCAACGAAGGGTTCCTGCAAGGCGTCCTGGTGGCGCCGATTCCTCGGTGGGCGATGGTGCTCGGCAAGGTCATCGGCGGCGCAACGATCGCGATGATTCAGGGCACGATTTTCTTGGCTCTTGGTTGGCTGACCGTTAGCGAAGTAAGTCCGACGCCCATCGGCGCCGTGGCGGCATTGGCGTTGTGTGCCTGTTTGGCGGTGGCGCTTACGGGGCTCGGCTTCTTGCTGGCGTGGCGAATGGATTCAACGCAAGGCTTCCACGCCATCATGAGCGTCTTCCTGCTGCCGATGTGGTTCTTGTCGACCGCGTTTTTTCCGCAAGATGCCGGCGGTGTGGTTGGCTCGCTCGTGCGGCTTAACCCGCTGAGTTTCGGCGTCGCCGGCTTACGGCATTACCTGCAGCCCGGCGAAGTGGCCGCCAACCTGCCTTCGCCTATCATTTGCTGGGCGGTCACGCTCGGTTTTGCCACCGTGATGATGATCGCCTGCTGGCAAATCGCCGGCACACGCAGCAAGGGCGACTTTGTGTCGTGAGGAGAGAGCTATTAGCTGTTAGCCATTAGCTGTTAGCTTTTGGCATTCGGCCGTTGTTCGCGCTTAACAGGCAACTCCGTAAATCCCATCCCCCAATCCCCATCCCCCACTCCATGCTCCTTGCCGCTGCTCATCCGATTGTTCACGTCAATGCGGGGCTGAATAGTTTGGCGACGGTGCTGTTGGTGCTTGGCTTTGTGTTTATCAAGCAAGGCAAGGAGCGGGCGCATCAGAAGGCGATGGCCGCGGCGCTTGTCGCTTCGGCAGCGTTTTTGGCGTGCTACCTCTATTATCACTTCGCGGTGAATTTGACCGTCAAGTTCACGCACGAAGGCCCCGTGCGATACGTCTACTACGCCATTCTTTTGTCGCACGTCGTATTGGCGATCACGGTTCCTTTCTTCGCACTCGCAGCGGCCTACTTCGGTTGGCGAGCGCTCGAAGGGCCTGCTGAAGCATCGCCGCAGATGCGTGCCCGCCACCGGGCTGTCGTTCGCTTTGGCTATCCGATTTGGCTGTATGTGTCGGTGACAGGTGTCGTGGTCTACGCGATGCTCTACCACATCTGGCCATCGGCAGAGATCTAAGTCGGCACGGACGCAAAAGCGTCGTTCACGGGGCGTGGAGTCCGCGGCTTCGATGGTGACGCTGCCAAGGGCGAGGTCGGCGACCGCTGCCGAACCTTTGCCGCTGTCGGCCGGCGGCCGTATAATCGGACGGGTCGCAAGTGGTTGTGCTGCCTGCGTTTCCGAATCCCCCGCCGGTCTCCTCCGCTATGCGACACGGACTTCGCAGCCGCGCCACGCACTGCCCAGGCTTCTGGCAATGCGTCTATTGGTGCTTAGTCCTGGCATTGGTGGCTGGCAGCATAGAACGGCCATGTCTCGCCCAAGGGGCGCCGGCGTTTGCCGACCTCTCCGCCACCGACGCGCCAGCCAAAGCGACGGTCGAACTCGAAAAAGTCCCCAACCGAGTCCGGCGGCAACTCGGCCAGCTCGATGCCCTACTCGCCGACCAGGCGTGGGACGAAGCGATCGAGCTGCTACAAACGCTGCTGGTCGAGCCGGTTGCTCGTGAGACGGTCATCGAGGCGGCGCCCGGTTATCACGTGTCGCTCGCCGATCATTGTCACCAGTTGATTGCCACGCTACCGGACGAAGCCCTGCAGCGGTATCGATCTCTTGTCGACCCCGCCGCCCGTCGCCGGTACGAGCAAGCACGACCTCGGCGAGACACGACCACGCTACGTCAAATCGTCGACGAATCATTTTGCAGCACGTGGGGTGATGACGCTTTACTGACGCTAGGCGAGATTGCCTTGGAGCAGGGCGACTTCGCCGCCGCCCGCCGGTATTGGCGCCAGATCAATCCGCTACTGTCGGATCCCGGTGGGCGACCACTCTCTTGGGCTGCTCGAGGAATCGATCTTGCGCAGCATGGCGAAACGATTCTCGAGCATCTTCGCCAGACGCCGCGGACTGGTGATTGGCTCGTCTATCCCGATAGCGATCTGCCCATCGCCGACCTGTGGGCGCGGATGGCGTCGGCATCGATTCGCGAAGGCGACTTCGATCGCGCGCAGCAAGAGATCGGTTTGCTCCGGCTGATGATGCCAGATGCCGTGGGACAAGTCGCCGGTCGGGAGGCGCCACTAGCGGTCACGCTCACGGAGTTGCTCACCGATGCAGAGACGCAGTCCACGCCAAGTCGAGGCGCCACTTCAGTCGGCGTCATTGCGGGGCGACTGTGGCCGCAGCCACGGCCGCTATTCCAATCGCCCGCGCTGACGTACCAGATCGACCGCTTTGGGCGCCGGACACAGGTGGCGTCGACAGTCTTGCCGCCGCCGCAGGCAGAGCCCGTGGCGTGGGGGCGGGTCGTGCTGTTTCGCGACGGCCCCTCGATCCAGGCGGCCGATTTGCTGACCGGCGAACCGGCCATCAACCAGCGAGGCGAACTGCACCGGTCGCTCAACGCGCCGCGAGCCGCGAGCAGTCGCGCCGGCGCCATTCGTTTTGGTGTCAGGATCCAACGCGGACCGACGGCGATCAACTTCGCTTCGGGGCCTAGCAGCCTGACGCTTGACGGCGACGTGCTTTACGCCCGCGTTGGCCCCAGCGAATTGAATGCCGTTGGCGCCGCCGAGGGGGGCATGCGAATCACGGGCCGTGATCTGCGTCGTGAGAATTTGACGCAAGATGTCATTGATGTGATTACAGAATACAATCAGCTCGATATTGAGTTTTATGAGTATTCAAAAGCTATATTTGAAGCCCAATATGCCAAAATGGTGGCCCATTTAAAGGAGGCCTATGGTCAGGAGACTTATGGCCAGCAGCCGGATGGGGAGGAGGTCATGCGATCGCATCCTGATGTTGAAACGCTAGATACTGAAGTTTTGCGATCGCTCCTCGAAAAGCATTATGAACGCTGCTTCCGCGAACAACAAGGGGAGACGCAATCCACCCAACGTCTGACGTTTACCTTTGACCAGGCAGTCCATGGACACGGGTGGCACCGATTGGAAGGCCTAGAGCGCAATG
>JBCDCL010000166.1:0-6719 GCA_039182175.1 Planctomycetota bacterium | reverse complement strand
CGGCAGAGTTCCAGCAGATTCGCGCGGCGTACGAACAGCTCGATCGCATGCTCCGCTATGGCGGCAGTTTTCAAGCGATGCCGAACGTCGCATCGTCGGACTGGCAGCACGATGCTGGCGATGCGGTGTCGCAGAATGATGCGGCGGAAGGCCATTCCGGGACGGTAGGTGGCGGAGCAGCTCCGATCGCGGCGCCACCCGATCTGCACGAGCGGATTGCCAGCGAGCCGGCGGAAGACCTCTACGCAGAGCTACGGACCAAGCCTGACAAGTCGCCGTTCGACTTTTATGCGCTTGCCCTCCTGTCGGACGTTTGCGATCGACGCGACGGTTTGCAATTCGCCCGCTGGCTGCTAGAAGGCATCCGCAAGTGTCCTGACGACTACGCCCTACCCCGCCTACTGCAGGCCTACTTCCGCGGCCCATTGCCCGACGGCGCCTTGGCGAAGTTGCTGGTCGCTTCGGCGAAAGCGATCGGGCGCGACGCCTTCTATCCCATCACTGAACCAGGTTGGGACGTCCTACTGCGAGGCGAATCGCTCGATACGTTCGTCGCCACGCTCCGCAAGTGCGAGCCACAACTGCAAGACATCAGCATCGCCGGCAAGATGGCGTTTACGATTCGTGCACTGCGGGTCGCCTCGTGGAAGACCGCCGGCGCCAAGCCCGAGTCGGCTGCGTGGGTCAGCGAGGCGATGGACTTTGTCGAATCGAACTTCGAACAGATTCCGCCCGAGCTAGAGTTCGAGGTCGACCTGCTTGGCTTGATGCAAGAGTATTTGAGCGTCCGCGACGCATTTGTGGCGGCAGGCGGGCTGCGCGGTCGGCTTGACCAGGCGCTGCAGGTCTATTTCACCAGTGATCAGGTGCCGGGCGACAGGGAGATCGTCGAGCGGCAGCTCGAGCTCGCCACCGATACGGATGGTCTCTTGTACGCCTTCCCGGCGGTCGACGACGAGGAGGCGACCAGCCATTTCTATTCGCTCTGGCAATGGGTGAGCTACGAGGTGGCCGAGCGCTGCGGCGAAGAAGAGCAACAAGATATCGACTTCAATCTGTGGTCCGGCCGCTGCCACGCCCTGCTGGTGCAGTTAGAAACGAAGTCAGACAGCTCTAGCTTGGGACGCCTTTGGAACTGGTCGGGCATCGCTTACGGCGCCGTCTGGTGCGTCTCACTCCTCATCCCAAGTCTGATCCTCTCCTTCGCAGCGACAATGCTTGGAATAGGGATTGAGCAGGCATCGTTTTCTTTCGCCGGGCCATGGGTCTTCGGGGTCTTGCTCATTGCGGCTATCGGTCTTGGCGTTTGGCTCGGATTTAAGTTAGCCAGACTGATTAGGGAACGCATCTACCACCCATTCTGCCGACACATCGCGCTGCGGTGCTACAATAAGCTCTGGCGACGCGATGCGATGGGCCTGCTGGGGCGAAGCCAACTGCCGTTCCACGTCTATCGCGAGCTGCTTGCGGGGCAAGCGTCGAACGAAATCTCGACATCCATTTGGGTGAGCAACCACGCGGGCCAAGACTACGGTCTAGCGCTTTATGCGATAGCTCAACGCCACGTGGTATGAGAACACGTCTCGACTAGCCGACGACCTACGCGTCGTCGGACGGCGCCGGGTACCCGGTTCTCCGACGACGCGTAGGTCGTCGGTTATTGCCCTTGTGCATTGTCTACCCGGGCGAGTCGAGATACGGGTCTTGGCTCATCTGCCGCTGCATCTTCTGCCGCTCTTTGTCGTGATAGAGCATCACCTTGCGGTCGCGGAAGTGGCGGCGTTCGACCCGCCTTTGTGCGCGATAAAAGAGGGATTCGTACCCAGAGAGCGGTCCCGTGAGTTTCTTGCCCCGCTCGGTCAGCGTCTTCGCCCGTTTCGGCCCGAAGCCCATCAGCAGAATTTCGTCGTCGAGCGATAAGAACTGCCGGTAGCCGCCGGGGTCGCCTTGCCGGCCGCAACGGCCGATCAGCTGCCGGTCGATTCGCCGGCTTTCGTGTAGCTCGGTGCAGACGACGTAGAGGCCGCCCAAGTCGTGGACGCCCTCGCCCAAGCGGATGTCGGTGCCGCGGCCAGCCATGTTCGTGGCGACCATCACTTTTCCCTGCTTGCCCGCTTCGGCGACGATCTCTGCTTCGCGCTCCACATGGCGGGCGTTAAGTATCGTCGGCTCGATGTCGTGCTCGCCAAGCAGCGTCGCCAGGTGTTCGCTCTTGTCGATTGACCGCGTGCCAATCAGCACGGGCCGGCCGGTGCGGTGCTGCTCGACCACGTCGTCGACGATCGCCGCCCACTTTTGATCGGCTGTGCCGAAGACGAGCGTCGGCATCTGCTTGCGAATCGGCGGCCGGTTGGTTGGGATCGGCGCGACGGTTACCGAGTAGATCTTGGTGAGTTCCCGCGCGGAGCTCATCGCCGTACCCGTCATGCCCGCGATCCGGTTGTAGCGAAGGAAAAGATCCTGAATGGTGATCCGTGCGGCTTGGTTGGTCTCGAAGGTGATCTCGACCCCTTCTTTGGCCTCGATCGATTGATGAATGCCCGCCCGCCACTTCCGCCCTTCTGCCAGCCGGCCCGTAAACTCATCGACGATCACAATCTCGCCATCACGAATCACGTAGTGGCGATCGAGCATCATCTCGCGGTCGGTCTTGATCGCCCGCTCGACATACTCGTAAATCTCCGACAGCGGCAGAGCGTTCATCTCGGGCGGCTTGGGCTGCTCGCGGACTCGGCGCCGGCCGTCGAGCGTCAAATCGACACGCTTTTCCTTGGCGTCGTAATCGTAGTGCTCGTCCTCGACGTAGTCGGGCGCCACCTTGGCGGCCCAGTGGTACGCTTCGGCAGCGATCTCTTCATCTTCGCCGGGCGCCGCACTGATGACCAGTGGCGTGCGGGCTTCGTCAATCAGGATGCTGTCCGCTTCGTCGACCAGCATGAAGTGCAATTCACGCTGCACAGGTTTCTCGCCACCCTGGGCCGCGTCGCCTAGCATTTCGCCAAACAAATTACGGTGACCTTCTTCAATCCGCCGCTTAAGAAGGCGATCGCGAAGGAAGTCGAACCCCATCTCGTTGGCCGTGCCGTAGGTCACGTCGCAGGCGTAAGCCTTTTGTCGGTCGGCCGACTGCATTTGGCTTTGGATCACACCGATCGACATTCCCAACGCTTTGTAGACGGGCTCCATCAGCTCCGCGTCGCGGCGGGCAAGGTAATCGTTCACCGTCGATAGATGGGCGCCCTTGCCATCGAGCGCCGCCAGATACATCGGCAGCGTGGCGGTCAGCGTTTTGCCTTCGCCCGTCTGCATCTCGATGATCGAACCATGGTGCGCCGCTGCGCCGCCGAGCAATTGCACATCGAAGTGCCGCATGTTCTTCGTGCGACGACCCGCTTCGCGAACCAGAGCGAAGGCCTCGACGAGCAGGCGATCGAGCGACTCGCCACTGCGGGCACGGTAGCGAAGCGAAAGGCTTTCTTTCCGCAGATCGTAGTCGCTCAGCTTTTCGAGCGGTTCGGCCCGATCGGCGATTAGCGGGATGTAGCCGGCCCATTGAGAGAGCCGCCGCCGAACGGGGCCGCCTGCGATCGCCTGGAGTTGGCGGGACGTTCCGGTGGGAATCGTATGCACGGCAGACGAGGGGTTCGATCAAGCGGCAGGCAGTCTCGTACGCTTATCGTACGCGAACGGCCGCTCGGCGAAAACGTTAGAGGGGCCCTTCTCTACGCGACGCTGCGTTAAGCGAATCACCAACGAATGCACTTGTGCAAGAGCGACTTCGAGGGATCAGAACGTAGGTCCGGCCGATTGACGGGGTCGGAACCCATCGGGGCTTGTCGCCGCCGGCACGGCCGCAGGCGGCGTGATTGGCGTGCGTGGTAGCTCGGTGATTTGCACTCTACCGATTGGCTGGTTCGTGGTTGCAGGCATTACGAACGTTTGTTGCGGCGCCGGGTATCCGGGCAAGCGGACACGCGGGGCGGCCGCCAAGTAAGCTGCTGGCTGCACGGGCTGAGGCGCCACCGTGAGGGGCGAGGCAGCCCTCGGCGCCGAGCCAGAAACCCACGGCAGGCCATCGCCGGCAGCTCCGACAGGCGAGAAGTGCGTTTGGCTCGGTTGTGTGACGGCCGCGAATTGCTGGTTGGCGGGCGTGAGCGTCACCCGCATCGGCCGCGCCAACGCCGGTTGATTTGCCGCTGCTTGAACGACGACAGCTTGCTGACCCGCAGGCGTAGCGCTCGCTACCGGTGCAGCAGAAGTGGGCGCCGCCGCGAATTGCTGCTGCTGAACCATAGGCGACGGTGGCGCCGGTGGCGGTGTAGACGCGAGCCGCAGCGCGGAGTCATCGGTCGGTACGCCGATCGCTTGCTCATTGCTCGCCACAATTGCCGGGGTGGGGACCGCCGGTGGGGCTGAACTTTGCGGAAAGGCGCCCGGAGCGAACGTACTTTGCGGAACTGTCGCAGCGGGCACGCCGGCAGGCGAGACTGGCGCCGCTGGAATCGTGGGCGCCACACCACCCTGATAGTACGGCTGCCCCGTGGCTGCCGTTGGAATCCGCGTTTGCGGCGGCGGTACGCGGTCGGCAGTGGTGAACGGATTGGTGATGTTCTGCTGATTCGCGCAGCCCGCAGTTGCGAAAGTCAGTAGACCGAGCAGCGTCCAGCAATTGGCTCTGGCTGCCAGTCGAAGAGTAAGAGCGGTGCAGCGAAGCATCATGTCGCCAGCATCATTTCTGCCGGTCCGTGTCTGCCGGTCCGTAGTCGTGCGGTCTCGTCCAGCATTGCATATGAAACATGCTGGCACGATCGATTCGCGAAGCGGCAAGACGGTAGAAAACCACTGCCGCGGCGTCCATGCCAATGTCGCTTTTGCTTGCTATCGCCCTAGCAAAAAAGAGCGAGCCGGGCGTCGCCCCAGAAGGCGCCCGGCTCGCAGAAAAACTTCGCTGCTCGATCAAGCTAGCACGGACTGCTAGCAAAAGAAACGTGCTAGTGGCTAACCGTGTAAATGTCCGGCTGCTGGTTGAAGTAGGGGTTCTCGACCATCAACGGCCCACTCGGCTGCGTTTCGCTTTGGACAGTCGTCTCGGGCGCTGGCTTCGATTGATTCAACGAACTCGGCACATAGGGATTGATGATCTCTACCGGTTGCGCGTTGACCACGATGTCGGGCGTCTGAATGTCGCCCGGGTAGTAGAATGGGCTGTAGCCGTAGGTGCGAGGCACCGGAGCGCTGTAGTAAACGGGCGGGTTGAGGGCAAAGTACGGCGGAATGGGCGTTTGGCCGCTGCGGTACAGGTCGAAAATGTTGGTCGAACCAAACCCGCCGAAGGCGCCAAACTGGCCAAACAGTCGGCCGCTGCCGGCAAAGCCTTGGGCAGAGGCGTTGGATTCAGCCAAGCAAACCACGGCCATTGCAGCCGCCAACGTGAGCAGAACGCGTTTCATCGGAAAGTTCCTGAAAGGCGGGTGATCGGAGGGGAGCTGGGACGGGCGAGGAGATTGCGTAAGCTGTCCCGATAGATTCCACGCTAATTGCCAGCCGGGACTCTGCCAAGAAATTTCCCGGAAAGTCCTTCGCTGCCAGCCGCAAATGAGCCCTCACGACCTGACGAACCGGCTGAAAACCAGGGCCGCCGAGCTGGGATTCGCACTCGCGGGTGTGGCGCCGGCCGATAGACCGCCGGGGGCGAGCCGCTTGGACGAATGGCTTGCCGCAGGTTACGCCGGGCAAATGCAGTACTTGGCCGACCGCCGTGATGCCTACCACGATCCGAATCTGGTGCTCGATGGCGTCCGCAGCGTTTTGATGCTTGGCATGCCATATCGCACCGCGGAGCCCGTCGCCGCCGAGCCAGGCCAAGGCCGCGTGTCGCGGTACGCGTGGGGCGAGAGCGACTATCACACCGTGATCCGCGACCGGCTGCACGAACTCGCCGACGAGATTCGCCAGTTATCGCCCGAAGCAAAGACACGCTGCGTGGTCGATACGGCTCCGCTGCTCGAACGCGACTTTGCTCGGCAAGCGGGGCTCGGCTGGATCGGCAAGAACACATTGCTGATCAGTAAACCAGCAAGCGACGGACCTGCCGGCAGCTATTTCTTTCTGGCAGGCGTGCTGACCGACGTTGAACTCGCCTACGACGAACCCTTTGCTGCCGACCACTGCGGTAGTTGCACCGCGTGTCTTGATGCCTGTCCGACGGATGCATTCCCGCAGCCTTACGTGCTCGATGCAAAGCGGTGCATCAGCTATTTGACGATCGAGCTACGCGATCACATACCTGAAGAACTACGCGACGGCCTCGGAGATTGGCTATTCGGTTGTGATATCTGCCAAGACGTCTGCCCGTGGAACAACAAAGCGACCATCGCCACGGATTCGCCGTACGAACCATTGGAAGGAATGAATCCTGTCGACTTGCCTGCCCTGTTCGACATGGACGACGCTGCCTTCCGCGAGCGTTTTCGCAAGACGCCGCTCTGGCGATCGCATCGCGAAGGATTGCTTCGCAACGCCGCTATCGTCTTGGGCAACGACCCAACGCCGGCTGCTTTGCCGGCACTTGTCAAAGGCCTTGCCGACGTTCATCCCCTGGTGCGGGCTGCTTGTGTATGGGCGTTAGGTCAGTTTGACGATAACGCGGCGATGGCAGCGCTCCGGTCACGCGTCGGTGTCGAAGAAGACGAGCAAGTGCTCGCCAAACTGACCTCGGT
>JBCDCL010000165.1:0-6729 GCA_039182175.1 Planctomycetota bacterium | reverse complement strand
CCAAGACGCCAAGAAATTTTGGGAAGAATACGGGCGAAGTAAATTGCGATCGGAGAGCGTACCACAAGGTCTTGGCGAATCTTGGCGTCCTTGGCGACTTGGCGGTTTGTTTTGTCTGGCCGTGGCGACGGTGATCGTCGCCGGTTGTGGTGAGCCGGCGCCGCAGGAGGTGGTGGTATATACCGCGCTCGACGAGGAGTTCTCGAAACCCATCTTCGACGCCTTTACTCGGCAGACTGGCATCGAAGTACGGGCGCGGTTCGATACCGAGTCGACCAAAACGGTGGGCCTGGCCGAGGCAATTCGGGCTGAGCGTGATCGCCCGCGGTGCGATCTGTTTTGGAACAACGAGGCGCTACACACCTTGCGGCTGGCTCGCGAGGGATTGCTGCGGCCTTATGCTTCGCCGCTAGCGATTGAGTATCCGGCTGAAGTGCAAGCAGACGATGGCGTGTGGTATGGGTTCGCCGCCCGGGCGCGGGTGCTGATCGTCAACACGAATTTGGTTTCTGAATCGCGGCGGCCGAAGTCGATTCGCGATCTGACCGACGTGCAGTGGGCCGATCGGGTAGGTATCGCAAAGCCGCTGTTTGGAACCACTGCAACGCACGCGGCTTGCCTATTCGCTGCGCTAGGAGAAGACGAGGCGAAGGATCTTTTTCAGCGGATCAAAGGAAACGCCCGCATCATGTCGGGCAACAAGAAGGTGGCCCAAGCGGTAGCGGCAGGCAATCTCTATTTCGGTCTGACCGACACCGATGATGCGATGATCGAGATCGAAGCAGGCCGGCCAGTGACAATTATCTATCCCGACCAAGAAC
Organism: Planctomycetota bacterium; assembly: GCA_039182175.1. Taxonomy (GTDB): domain Bacteria; phylum Planctomycetota; class Planctomycetia; order Pirellulales; family Lacipirellulaceae; genus JBCCQL01. The sequence goes on along the minus strand of JBCDCL010000165.1, from coordinate 5,908 downwards.
CCGACCCGGCGACCGGCAAGCCGCTGGGGACGCTCTTCATTCCTAACACGCTCGCTTTAATTAAAGGTTCCGCGAATCCGCAGGCGGCGAACACACTGGTCGACTATCTGCTGTCGGCGAAGACCGAATCGCGACTCGCCATGGGGCCGAGCGCGCAGATTCCGCTCAATAAGAACGCAGCCCAGCCAGCCCGGGTCGAAACGCCGGAGACGGTGACGGCCATGGAAGTCGACTTTGCCGCGGCGGCCGCAGCATGGGAGACCGCCCGCGAATTCTTGCTGCAAGAATTTACCGCGGCAAAGTGACAGCCCGCGAAGTGACAGCCTACAGTGATGGCGTCATGAGCGACGCGTCGCCCGCGAGCGACCTCATAGTCCGCGGCGGTGGCGTTTGCGGGGGCGTTGGCCTGGCGGTGTCTTTTTAGGTGCGGTTTCGGCAGGCGCCTCGTCCGCAGCCGGCGGCGCCGAATCGCTGGCGCCGTTGGAGCTTGGCGCCGGGGAGCCCATTCCGAAGAACTGTACCGTGCGTTGCGGCGCCGGCTGACCTCCGGTGACCGACATCGTGGCGTCGAACCCTTCGATTTCGTCCCGTTTGAGTTCCTTGTTGATCAGCATCTCGATGCGGGTCAGTTCGCTCCCTTGCTCGGTGGTGACAAACGTGTACGCCACCCCCTCGCGGCCCATTCGCCCCGTGCGGCCGACGCGGTGCACGTAGTCGTCGGAGCTTTCGGGAATGTCGTAATTGATGATGTGCGAGATCGAGGAAACATCGATACCACGACCGACCACGTCCGTAGCGACCAGCGTCTTGACGTCGCCGGCACGAAATTTCTTCATCACCCGGTCGCGGGCGCCTTGGGGCATGTCGCCGTGGATGCAGTCGACCCCTTTGATCTTCCGGCCAAGCCGCTGCTGGATTTTGTCAGTGCCTCGCTTGGTGCGGCAGAAGATGATCGTCTGGGCTGGGTCTTCTCGCTCGATCAACTTCAGCAAGAGGTCGAACTTCTTCGGCTGGTCGACCGTGAAGTAGAACTGCTCGATGGTGTCGACCGATTTGGTCTTTGGCGAAAAGTCGAGCACCTCTGGGTTACGCATGTAGCGTTCGGCCAGTCGCCGGACGCCGGGCGCGACCGTGGCGCTGAGCAGTAGCGTTTGGCGATCCTTGGGGCACTGCCGCAGAATCTTTTCGATGTCGGGGCGGAAGCCGATATCGAGCATGCGATCTGCTTCGTCGAGCACCACGCAGCGTAGTCCGCGAAGGTCGAGCGTGCCGCGACTGATGTGGTCGAGCACGCGGCCGGGGGTGCCGACGACGATATGGGCGCCCCGTTCAAGCTTGGCGATCTGGCCCTTGATCGGCTTGCCACCGTAGACAGCGACGCAGCGCGTATCGCGACCATGCGATAGCCGGCCAATTTCGTCCCGCACTTGGACGGCCAGCTCACGCGTAGGGAGCAGGATGATTGCCTGCGGCGGGGCGCCTCGCTTGGCTTCGGTCAGCGTTTCGAGAATGGGAATCGCAAACGAGGCAGTCTTGCCTGTGCCGGTGCGTGCTTGGCCCAGCACGTCGCGACCTTTGAGAGCGAAGGGGATCACCCCTGCCTGCACGGGCGAGGGCTTCTCGTAGCCGACCTTTTCCAAGGCGGCATGCATCGTTGGCGAGAGATCCAGCTCGGCGAACGTTTCAACGCCGGGGCCAGTGGGGGCATCGGTTAGCGGACCGGCGTCGACGGTCTCTTCCTTCGGACGAGGCGTACTTTTGCGAGGCTTGCCCTTCTGGGGCGATCGATTTCTTGGGGGCATAAGGAAGCAGACGTTGAGGACGGGGCAATGAACGACACAAACACAGAGCCAGCGCCGTGGCTAGAGAGCCCACGCCTAGAAGTCTTCTCTGCAGCGTTGCAGGAAGGCTTCGGCAGATGCCATTCGAACTGGGCGCCAGCGGCCCAGACGGTTGGCAAAGGCAAGTAGCCACGGGGCCAATCCCACCGGATCGGCCACGGGCCCTCGCGTCTCGATTTGGTTCTAGAGAGCCCGACCAACATTTGGCGAGCGGCACGGGGCCGGGGCCCTGCGTCGCTCGCATGAACGTAAGCCTAGCAGCAGAAAAGATTTGGGTCAACGTTGGCGCCTGCAGGGGCGGGGGGCTCTGCTCAGACTGTGCACGGCGCGTAGAAAACGGCAGGCATGCCAATCGCGATCGATCAGCCTGCCTGCCGGCGTTTCTTGGCCACAAAAGTGCTCCACCTGCCAGCGGAGCGACGCTCCACGCGGCAGGTTGGGCGTTACTTCTTGGCTTTTTTGCGGGTCGCCTTCTTCTTAGCCGTCTTCTTAGCGGCTTTCTTCTTAGGCGACTTCTTGGCTGCCTTCTTGGGGGCAGCTTTCTTGGCGGCCTTCTTCTTCGTGGCCTTCTTCTTAGTCGACTTCTTAGCGGCCTTCTTCTTGGCTGCCTTCTTCTTGGTCGACTTAGGTGCGGCCTTCTTGGTGGCCTTCTTCTTGACCGCCTTCTTCTTCGCGGTCTTCTTCTTTGTCGCCATGCGAAATGGCTCCTTCCCTGATTGGCGCCCTATAGAGATTTGACGCGTCTTCCCTCCGGGCGCTGATGAGAGGGAAAGAACAACTCCTAACAAAGCCGTTTGCAAACTTACTTTGGCGTCATCGTCACGGCTTACGCCTCCTAGGCAAGAGCCGATAGATGCGCGCATTGAACTCATGCACTACAAGCAAGTCAAGGCGAATCGGCAAAAAATGAGAAGTCCGTCACGCAAAATTCGCACGCAAAATCGTTTGCAATTCGCCACGCCAACTTCGATGGCGATGACATCGCTGCATCACGATCGAAGACGCTGCATGATCGAAAAGTCGGTCGATCGGCGTCGCTGCTTTAGGAATTCGCGGTGATGCGTTCGGCGTAGTCGCCAAGCAACAGGAGCTGCGTGTAGAAGTCTTGCTCGACCTGCCCGAGGGGGCTCTTAAAGAAGCTGGCCAGGTACTCCAGCGTGCCGGTTTCGCCGCGGGCAGCAGCGTGGTCCGCCAGGCGTGCGAGGTCCAAGACCAGCGGCGCTGCGAGGGCTGAATCGCAGCCTTGCCAGGTGAGCTGCAAAGTCATTTCGGCCCCTAAAAAACCGCGAAAATGGACGTGATCCCACGCCGTCTTCCAGTCGCCCAGGCTTTTGATGTATTCGATCGAAACGAGCGACTGCGGGTCGTAGCCCAGCATCTTGCCGAGCGTGCGATCCTTGCTTTCGACCTTCGCCTGTTTGTGGTCGGGATGGTCGAGCACTTGGCCGTCGGCGTTGCCGAGAATGTTGTGGCCGACCCAGCTCATCACCTCCAAATTTCGCGCGGCGAACATCGGTGCGAGCACCGTTTTGAGCAACGTCTCGCCCGTCTTGCCATCTCGCCCCGCATGGCACGCGTTCCGCTCGATGGCAAGCTCTTCGATTGCCGCGCACGAGGCGCCGAGCGACGGCGTAAAATTTACAAAAGAAAATCCCAGTTCGAGCGTCGCAATCGCGTAGAGCGAACTCGATCGCAGTACGCACGCGGCATTGGTTTCGAGCGTCAGTCGCAGTTCTCGCCAATGATCGGGGAGCGATGTGTGGGGTGTTTCGGGTTCGGTCGATGCGAGTAGCACCACCACCACACGCGACAGATTGTGCTCGGACTGAAATGCGAGCAAGTCGCGCTTGATTTGTTCGATGCCGGCGCGGGGCGACTCGATCTCGGGGCCTTCGCGGACGATGGCGTCGCCGCCACGGAACAACACGCCGGGCCGGATGCGGGCATCAATCGCTTCGAGTTGCGACTGGCACTGCTTAACCAACTCCAAGCTCGGCAAGCGATTTTCGTGGGCGTACGCTTGTGCGGCGTCGATCAGATTGCCGGATCGCAATTCGTGGCCGCCAAGCACCAGTTGATCCCATGCTGCGAGGGGCAAGCTGCGCAGCATCGGCAGTTCGGTCACCAAGCCGGTCGGGCCGATTGCCTTTTGCTGCAGTGCAGAAAGACCGACGGCAACGTTGGTCGCCACGGCGCCGCGGGCGCCAATCAGCCAAATACCCGTTTTGTCCGCCATTTCATCTTCCGGACCAGAGGCGCCGGCAAAGCCGGGCGGTTCGGCCAGCCGAACCAGGTGGGATCGATTCGTAGGAAGGCGCCTTGATAGGCCAGCCGCGTGGCGATCGTCGCCCGCCACTCGGACCTGCCACTTGGACCTTGGTCCGGCCAGTCCTATCATTGCCAGATTACCTATTCTCAGTTGCCGGCGGCCGAGGGTCAACGGCGACGCGATGGCAGGCGGTTGGGCGGCGGGCACGCGATGCTTCCCGGCTCGCCACACTTTCTGCCGAACAATCGGCTTCTGAAAAATCTGACAGGCGTAACCACTTCCATGTTCCAAACCATCCAAGCCGCCCCGCCCGACGCCATTCTTGGCCTGACCGAAGCGTTCAAGGCCGATACGAATCCAGAGAAGATCAACCTGGGCGTCGGCATCTACCAAGACGAGCACGGCAAAACGCCGGTGCTTGACACGGTACGCGAGGCGACCAAACGGCTGGCCGACCAGCAGACGACCAAAGCTTATCTGCCAATCCCGGGCGACGCGGCATACTGCTCGGCTGTGCAGCAAATGATGTTTGGCGCCGAGCACGAGATTGTGCAGTCGGGCCGAGCAATGACCGCCCACACGCCGGGCGGCACCGGGGCACTTCGCGTCGTAGGCGATTTTCTCAAGCAGAACGTGCCCAGCGCGACGCTCTACCTGACCGATCCGACTTGGGCGAATCACCCCGCCATCTATGCATCGGCGGGCGTGCCAACGGCGACGGTGCCGTACTTCGACAAAGCGACCAACGGCTTGGCGTTCGATGCGTTGTTGGACGCCATCGCCACGTTGCCTGCCGGCAACGCCATCTTGCTGCATGGTTGTTGCCACAACCCAACCGGCATCGACCCAACGCCCGAGCAATGGAAGCAACTTGCCGCTGCCGTCTACGAGCGGGGCGTGCTGCCGGTACTCGACTTTGCTTACCAAGGCTTTGCCGAAGGCATCGACGAAGATGCAGTGGGACTCCGCGAATTCTGCCAGCCGGGCGCCGAGTTTGTCATCTGCAGTTCTTATTCCAAGAACTTCGGCCTCTATCGCGAGCGCGTCGGGGCAGTGACGTTTGTCGCCGAGTCGGCTGAGCGACAAGCGGTGGTCGCCAGTCAGGTGAAGCGGGTCATCCGGACGCTCTACTCCAACCCGCCCGCCCATGGCGCCGCGCTAGTGAGCACGATCTTGGGCGACAAAGAACTCACTTGCCAATGGTATGGCGAAGTCGCCGCCATGCGAGACCGCATCAACGGCATGCGCGATATGCTCGTCGCCAAGCTAACCGAGCATGGCGCCCCCGGCGATTATTCATTCATCCAGCAACAACGCGGCATGTTCAGCTTCTCTGGCCTGACGAAAGAGCAGGTCGCCACACTCCGCGCTGAAGATTCGATCTACATCGTCGGCTCTGGACGAATCAACGTCGCCGGCATTACCGAGGCCAACCTCGATCGCCTCTGTGCAGCGATTGCACGCGTGGTGGCGTGACTCTTTAGGTGACGTTTGAGGAAGGAAATAAGGGGATAAACGCTGGGGATGGAAAGATGCCCACGCTGGGTTCACACCGGTTACGCAGCAAAGGTTTTCGGCATGGATCGCTTGAGATAGCCCGTTTGGCAACTTGGGTTCGCACACCGGAACAACCATCCCCCATCCCTTCCTCTATCCCCCTCATCTCCTCAGAAGCCAAGCTGCACCTGCGCGCGGAACAGCACGCCGTCGTCGCCGGCGAAGACATCGATCACGGAACTATTGGCAGAGCTTTGGATGATGTTGGACACGTCGAACGAGAACTTGTTGACCTGATCGT
>JBCDCL010000164.1:0-6745 GCA_039182175.1 Planctomycetota bacterium | reverse complement strand
GTGGGCCCGCTGTAAATTTCTGTGCAAGGATCCTGATGAGCGACTTCGATGAGCGGAGCTTGCACTTGCATGAGCAACTGCGTGGCAAGGTTGCCATCCACGGAAAGCTGCCGGTCGAGACGCGAGATGATTTATCGCTTGTCTATACGCCTGGAGTGGCAAGGCCGTGTGAAGTCATCAGCGATGATGTTTCCCGCGCTCGCGATCTGACGATCAAGCGCAATACGGTCGCCGTCGTAAGCGATGGCTCGGCTGTCTTGGGGTTGGGCAACATAGGTCCTCACGCCGCCATCCCCGTGATGGAAGGCAAAGCTCTGCTGTTCAAAAAGTTCGCCGACATCGACGCTTGGCCGATTTGTCTTGATACGCAAGACACCGAAGAAATCATCAGCACCGTCCGGCGTATTGCTCCGGTATTTGGCGGCGTGAACTTGGAAGACATCTCGGCGCCGCGGTGCTTCGAGGTCGAGCGGCGACTGCAAGATTTAGGGATACCCGTCTTTCACGACGACCAACACGGCACGGCGATCGTCTTGCTAGCTGCGCTGTTCAACGCCGCGAAAGTCATCGGGCGTGAGTTGAGCGAGCTACGCGTCGTAATCAACGGCGCCGGCGCCGCGGGCACCGCCATTGCTCGGCTGTTGCGATGTGTAGGTCATGACCCGAAGGTCTGTGTGCCGGTCCGGGACGTCATCGTCTGTGATTCGAAAGGGGCGATCCACAGCCAGCGAGGTAATCTTTCGCCCGAGAAGCGCGAACTCTTGGCCTACACCAATCGCGATGGCCGTCAGGGGACGCTGCCTGAAGTGATCGCGGGCCAAGATGTTTTTATCGGCGTTAGCAAAGGCAATTTACTGACTCGGGATCACATTCGCTCGATGGCCGCCGATCCGATCATTCTCGCGATGGCCAATCCTGTGCCCGAGATTATGCCCGATCTTGCAAAAGAGGCGGGGGCCGCCGTGGTGGGAACGGGGCGTAGTGATTTTCCGAACCAAGTAAATAATGTCTTGGTATTCCCAGGCATCTTCCGCGGCGCCCTAGACTGTGGGGCCGAGCAGATCACGGAAGAAATGAAAATCGCCGCTGCAAAAGAGCTAGCCGCGTGCGTGAATCGACCCACCGCCGACCACGTCCTTCCCGAGCCAATGGACATGAGCGTGGCGCCTCGGGTCGCCGCCGCCGTGCGAGGATGCGATTCGTGACGCGGCCCGCTGCTGATTAGCAAAATGCGGCGGCTTGCAAGCGTGCAAACGAGCGACCGCCCTAGTCCCACCACCACTGGTCGTCGGCCAGTTGCGGGGCGGCGAGTTCTTGGCGCTTGGCGTAGACCTCGCCGTCTTTGTCGTCCAGGCGGTTGGCGTCTCGTAACGCCCAGGTAGGACGGATCTCAACGCCGCCGCCGATAGGCGTCATCAAGGTGTTGCCCTTCCACAGGCTATTAACAGCCGTGGCCACCTTGGCGGGGGCAGGATAGTTCTCTACCGGGTAGGCTTCCTCGCTACCGAAAACGGGCATCGTCCACTCTGCCTCGCTATAGAAGTCGCGTTCCTGGATGAACGCAGCCGCGACGGCCATGTCGATGCAGTTCCGCAACTGGGCGTAAACCGGCGACCGATCGGCGAGTTTCGGGTACATCTTCGTGAACGCCTTCACGTACGCAGCACTGGCTCGATTCGAGCGGCCAACCGATCGGCGCGAGCCATCCTGGCCGACAAATTCATCCTCGCCAATGAGCTTGACGCCCTCGCCGACGACTTCCATCGCCAGGCCATCTTCGCTCACACGAAGGCATTCGTAATCGGGGACGAAGTACCACCGCTGCATGGCATTGCGACTGACCATTGCCGGGTTGGCTCGCTCAACATAGCTGGTCAGACGAACGGGCGGCTTTTCGAGTCCGATGCCGATGAGCTTCATTCGGTAGTCGGCTTCCACGAGCACCTGGGCAAAGTGCGTCGTGGCGGGAATGCCGCCGACGGTCACTTCTTGAAGTCCAAGTTGCTCACCAAGTTGGTCGATGAAGAAGCGTGTTTCTTGTTGATTCGGAGGCCGCGTGAAACGGGTATTGCTGAGGAACTGCTGCATCCGTGACAAGCCCTCGGCAGTCGGATCGATGGAGCAGTAGATCAAGGGCTCGTTGCCGCGGGCGCCAGAGTCGGTCGAGCGTGGCGGAAATGCTCTTAGAGCGGTAATCATGTCCTGCAATTCGAGGACGGGCCGGCCGGACCGCACACCCCGCTTACGACCCGCCACGTCTTCTGCCCAAGGCTCTGCCGGGCCCGCAAGGACAACATCGCCAGACTCGGGGTAGCAGAAGACGTAGTCAATCTGCGTAAGTCCAGCGAGGCTTTTCATTGCGTCATCGGGACCGCTGCCCGCGTTGAGCTTTTGCTGGATGATTTCTTCAAGGCGAGTTAACGACACCTTGCGAAGCTTGCTCGGCTTAGCGAGATCACCTTCCAGTTGCGCCATCGCCTGAGCGATACGCTGGCTAGTGAGTCGTCCACCCGGGTCGGCGACGACGTTGCGTTGCACGACGCCATTGGCATCAACCACGACACCCGAGGCGCCTTGTGTACCACCAGCGCCGCCGCCGAAACCGCCACCGCCGCCACCAAAGCCGCCACCACCGCCGCCGAATTGAGCGTTGGCAGGAAGCGCAAGTAACGAAGCCGACAGCAAGCCAGCAACAAACACACTGCAGACAGTGTTCAACGACAACCGCATGGTTGACCTCAGCAGTCCGATGGGAAATGACCGCCGACAAGGCGGACACGTTAATACGGGATTCGTGGCCGCAATCGGGTCGAGTGCGAGTCCAGCGGGGTCCTGGACGCTACGAGCGAGCGACATGTTCCTCGGCCTGGATTTGGTTCCAAGCCCTAAGCCGATCGTAATCGGGCAAAATGGGTAAAGCAAGAAATAGGCAGGGGTTTGGGGCAATATGCAGGCGCTTTTCCGCTGCCGCCAGCCAAATCGGTCGTATAGCCCGCAGGACCGCTTCAGACCGAACTTTGGCGTCGCGAAAAGTCACCGTAGGTGTTGCATTTTCGCAGCACGCGGGTCTGCAGGCGGTAGGGTTTAGAGCCGCACTGCCGCGCGCATGCTGCGCGGCGGCGATGCATGGCAACGACCACGCTAACCCCTCGAATAATGGCTGCCCGTTTATTGCTCCAACGCCGAATTCTGCTGCTGACCCTGGCCGTGTGCCTGGGGCAGTTAGCCGGTTGTGCGCTGGATCGGCTGCCGAGAATCGACCCGACGGGCGAGCGAATTCTACTGTTTCCCGACGATCCTCAGCCGGTGATTCCGGGTCAAGTCGCGGTACCCGGGACGCCGGCGGCCCCGGTTGATCCCTTCACCGGTGTTCCGGTCATTACGCCACCGCCGGGCAATCCGACGGCGCCACCGGCGTTGTCGAACAACTCGCCCGGACTGCTCCGTGGGTTATTTCAGCAGCCGACCATCGTGGGGCCAGTCGTTGGAACTCCCGTCGTAGGACAGCCGATTCCCGTGCCGCCGCAAGATCGCGTAGTGCTTACGCCTGAACGCGTCTTGGCGCCGATTGGCAGTGAGGTTGTCCTTAAAGCGGGTGTCTGCGAATCGTCAGGTTACTTGCAGGCGAACCGCCGCATTGAATGGCAACTTGGTCAGCAAGGCGTGGGGCAGTTTGTTTCGCTTGGCGACCAAGGCGAAACAGACGTTCTGCGTTGGCCTTGGCAACGGCCGAACAAGATCGACAACAACTTTGCGATTGGCTACACCACTCCGTTCTACACCTGCTTGAAGCGGAACCTTGCCGACCCAGCCGATGATTTGCAGATCCAGCCGGGCGACGCGTGGATATCGGTAACCTCGGCGGCCGAGGGAACGAGCTACGTTACGGCCTACGCTCCAAGCGTCGAAGACTGGTCGGCCCGCAAGCAGTCGACGGTGATTTATTGGATCGATGCTCAATGGACGCTGCCGCCGTCAACGACGGTCCCAGCCGGCCAGCCACATACGCTGACAACCACGGTCACGAGACAGAGCGACGGGGCGCCTATTGCTGGTTGGATTGTTCGCTATGAAGTGAATGACTCGAGCGGCGCCCGGCTTGGTTACGAGGCCGGGCAAGCGACCGAAGTCGCCACCAACAGCCAAGGCCAGGCCAGCATTGAGGTTTCGCCCACGGACGCCGGCACCGGCTCGAGCACCGTCAATGTGACGATCATTCGCCCCGACGTGCCGGGCTCCGCCGGAGGGCCGCGGATCAACGTGGGGAGTGGGCAGGCCACCATCACGTGGGCGGCCGACGCGGTGGCGCCGCCATCGGGCCTGCCACCGATTGCCGAGCCAGCTCCGACCCAACCGCCGACGTTCGAGCCCCCAATCAACCAGCCACCGGTAGCCCCCGCGCCTGCAGGCCGACCAGAGTTGGAGGTGCGTCTTCAACGCGACACGTCCGATCCCATTCAGGTCGGCGATTCGGTCAGCTACTCGATCCTCGTCCGCAATAACGGGACGGCAGCGGCCCGTAATATCCGAATCACCGACCGCTTCGATCGTGGTCTGAGCAACAGCCTCGATACACGCGGCCGCAACGAGATCGTGTACGACGGAATGTCGGACTTGGCGCCGGGCGAGTCCGATCAGATACGGGTCGACTTTGACGTACTCGAAGCGGGCGAACGCCGCCACGAGGTTATCGTCACCGCCGACGACGCGACCGAGGCGTACGATCGAGCATCATTCACAGCCCAGCCGATTCGCCAAGACCCCCCCAACTTGCGGGTTGAGATGGTCGCTCGCCCCCGTTACATCGTTGGCGATGTGACCGATCCTAGTGATATCCGTGGCGTCGTCGAAAACACAGGCTCCACTGTCGCCACGAATGTGGTTGTGCGAATGCGTTACGAAACGACGATCACCGCCCTGTCGATTGAGCAAGCGCGCGAGGGCGAGACGGTGTCCGAGTTGGCCGACGGCTATCAATGGGTAATCGCGCAGCTCCAGCCGGGGCAGAGCCGGACGTTCCGCCTACAATGCCAGGTCGAGCGACCTGCCAATCGTTCGTGCGTGAGAATGTTTGTTTCGGCCGATGGCGGCGTCGAGAAAGCGGACGAAGCCTGCTTTGAAATCCTGCCACGGATTGGCGATTCGCCTGCCGAGGGTGGCGGCAGCCCTGGTCCAGGGCCCGAGTCGGGTTTGCAGTTGTCGATTGCCAGCGTCGCTAATCCTGCACGTGCGGGACGAAGCTCGACGCTGCAGCTATTCCTTGTGAATAACGGGTCGACTCCTCAGCGGCAAGTCGTGGTCGAGTTGCTACTGCCCGACCAGATCCGGCCAAACCTGCAGGCGACGCAATCGCCGACGGCGGGTCAGATTGTCGAAGGCGGAGTGATCCGCTTCGCACCGATTGCGGAGTTGCCCGGCGGTGGTCGCGAATCGATCCTGATTCCCTATGATGCAGTGAGCCAAGGTCGCTTTAACTTGCAGGCCCGCGTTCTTTCGAACGGATCACCCCAGGGAACGCCGGCGCAGGTCTCGCTAGAAGTCTTGCCACGATAAGCGCCATGCTCCGGTATGTTTTGCTCCGGCACGAATGCCCTGAGGATTACCGGGACGGCCCGCACTGGGACCTAATGCTGGAGCACGCTGACGCACTACGGACGTGGTCTCTGTTGACGTTGCCGGCGGCTTGGTCCAAGGATGCCTCGGCAGCGCACGCTGTCGAAGCCAAAGAGTTGCCAGATCATCGCGTGGCGTACCTGACGTACGAAGGCGAAGTGAGCGGTGGGCGTGGTACGGTGAAGCAACAAGCGGCCGGCGAATACGCGGTAGTATCGCAAGATGACGATCAGCTACTTGTCCAAGCGACAAGCGGGGCCCTTGTCGGAGAGTGGCGACTTACGCGAGAGCAGGCCGAGGTGTGGCGCCTCGAAGCAGGCCGTTAGACTCACGCCGCGTTTGAACTCATCGATTGAACGCGACCCTCTGCCAGCGTCACAATCCGATGCGCCTGGGCAGCGATATTGAGGTCGTGAGTAACCATCACGACTGTCAGCCCCTGGTCGCGATTCAGGACTCGCAAGAGCGACAGCACTTCGTCGCCATTTTCTTTGTCGAGGTTGCCGGTCGGCTCATCGGCAAGCAGTAGTCGCGGATTGCTCATCAATGCACGGGCGATCGCGGTCCGCTGCATTTCCCCGCCGGATAGTTCGCGAGGCTTGTGTTTCATCCGTGGCAGCAAGTCAACCGTGTCAAGCAACTCGCAAGCTCGCTGACGCAACTGCTTCCGACGACGCCAGTAGCCGAGTACGCCGTGGCGGATCAACGCTGGAGCAAGCACGTTTTCGAGCGACGTAAGTTCTGGCATTAAGTGATAGGCCTGGAAGATCATGCCTACCACTTGATGCCGGAGCTTACGGCGCTCGAGAACGTGCTTGCTCCGGCGTTGATCCGTCACGGCGTACTCGGCTACTGGCGTCGTCGGAAGCAGTTGCGTCAGCGAGCTTACGAGTTGCTTGACACCGTTGGCTTGCTGCCACGGATGAAACACAAGCCTCGCGAACTGTCCGGCGGGGAAATGCAGCGGACCGCGATCGCCCGGGCACTGATGAGCAATCCGCGACTGCTGCTCGCCGACGAGCCGACTGGCAATCTCGACAAAGAAAATGGCGACGAAGTGCTGTCGCTCTTGCGAGTCCTGAATCGCGACCAGGGGCTGACAGTCGTGATGGTTACTCACGACCTCAATATC
>JBCDCL010000163.1:0-6757 GCA_039182175.1 Planctomycetota bacterium | reverse complement strand
TCCATATCGTCGGTCAACTCGGTCAGCTCATCGATCTTCCGCTGATGCTCTGCATTAACGGTATAGAGTTCCTCGTTGACGCTATGCAGCTCTTCGTTGGTGCTTTGGAGTTCTTCGTTCGAGGCGGTTAGTTGCTCATTGGTCGCCTGCAATTCTTCGGTGGTTGTCTGCGACTCCTCCAGCGTGGATTGCAAGTCGTCTTTTGTCCGCTGCAGCTCTCGCTCGAGCGATTCGTATTCGTCGGACGAGATCTTGTTGATGTCGATCTCTACTTCTTGTCGCTTAGTGGTTTCGCTCGATTCGACCTCGAACATCACCAGCGTGCGATTGTCGGTGTCACCCAGATGATCCCCTGTAATTTTTACATTGGTGGGAGTTGCCGCGTCATAGCTTTGTAGCTCGGCGTGGGTAACGGCTGCCTGGTCGGGCGTGGCACGCCGAATAGCCGCTGATACGGCCGAGCGGATGGCCGGATCGACTAAGTCAAGCAAGTCTTGAGAGGGCCTTCCCGAGGGGACGCGTAGAAAACGACTCGCATCTCCAAAAGTGTGAAGCAGCTCGTTGTTGGGGCTCAGCAGCACGCTCGGCGGCATAAATCGCGCGAGCAGCTTGTCGTACGCTGTCATTAGGTCTTTGGTCGGCGTCAACACACCCGGCTTGGTTGGCGACACCGGGGCGACCGTCATCGCAGCAGGCGCAGTCAAGAATGGCATCCGAAGAGACGCAGGCAAACTCACGTCGCGGTGCTTGCGATAGATACGAAGTTTCTCGTCGATCGCCTCGAATTCGTGCTCTAGTTCGGTTGCCGTTTCGCCCATGCCTAAGCAAAGCGCGCCACCTGTCTTCATGCCAAAGTGGAATAGCGACAACACCTTCCGCTGCGTTGTCGCCGTGAAATAGATGAAGACGTTGCGGCAGCAGATTAGGTCGAGGTTCGTAAAGGGAGCGTTGGTGATCGCATTGTGATGAACAAACACCACCATCTTCCGCAATTCGGCAGAGGCGTGGTAGCCATCGATCTTCTCGACGAAGTACCGCTCACGCTGCTCGACCGTAAGCCCAGCGAGCGACTCTTCCGGGTAGACACCTTTGCCGGCAAACTCAAGTGACTCTTTATGCACGTCCGATGCAAAAACCTTCGGCCGTACCGATTTGCCCGACTCGCTAGTTGCCTCCGCTAGCAGGATGGCGAGCGAGTAAGCTTCTTCTCCTGTCGCGCAGCCGACGACCCATGCGCGAAACTCTTGCTCTGCAGTCAGCTTATCGAGCAACTGCGGTATTACATCGAGCTCTAGTCGTTCGAAGACTTCCCGATCGCGAAAAACCCTGTCACGCCAATCAACAAGTCCTGGTAGAGCACGTTAAGCTCATCCGGATCTTTTCGCAGCCGACGCGTATACTCAGTGATGTTTTCGCTGCCGCTGAGCATGATGCGGCGTTCGATGCGACGACCGATGGTCGCAGTCTTGTAGAAGTTAAAATCGATTTCGTAGTATTTCTTGAGCAGGCTCAGGATCGCGTAGGTTGGTTGGTCGATACGCTCATCGTGTGCGGCTGAGTTGACCAACGAAGCGACAAGCGGGCTCTCGACATGCCCAGCGATAGCGGCGCCCATTTCGGCAGGGGACAACACCGCGTCCACGATTCCCGTCGCGCAGGCACTGCGTGGCATGCCGTCAAACTTGGCGGTGATCTCGTTTTGCACCATCACGTAACCGCCGGCGCGGTGCACATCGCAAATGCCACGTGAGCCATCGCTGCCGGTGCCGGACAAGATGATCGCAATCGCCCGAGGGCCGGCATCTTGGGCGAGGGAACGTAGGAAACTGTCGATCGGAAATGTCAGGTCGCGGCTCGCCGATCTTTCCGCCAACAGGAGGTGGTTGTCGGAAACGATCACTTCCTTCTTTGGTGGCAGCAAGTAGATCGTATTCGGCGCCAGCTCAACGCCGTCCTCGATCAGCAAGACAGGCATACTGGTCTCGCGAGCCAGTAGCTTGTCCATCAAGCTATCGAAGTCGGGCGAGAGATGCTGCACGACGACATAGGACAGGCCCAGTTCGGTGGGCGCCTTGCGAAAGAACTGCTCAAGCGCTTCAAGCCCACCTGCAGAGGCCCCAATGCCTACGACGAAGGTAGGGAAACTCGCTTTGGTTTTCCCCGACATGACGCATCCTTGTAAGAAGGGAGAAGAGTTGTTCGCTATTTCCTCAGCGTTCTACGCAGCGGGGATAGAGAAATAGAATGTTGAACCTTCCTCGGGCGTCGACTCTACCCAAATACGCCCACTGTGTCGTTCGATAATGCGCTTACTGATCGCGAGCCCCAGGCCATTGCCTTCGACCTCGGGCTTGAATCCAAGCCGCTGGAAAACAACGAAGACCCGCTCCCAGTGACGTTGCTCAATGCCAACGCCATTGTCCGCAACGCGGAATACCCAATCTCCATTTTTCCGATGACAGTCGATTTCGATACGCAACGGTCTATCGCTGCGATACTTGATCGCGTTATCGAGTAGTTCTATGAACAAACGCTTTAGTTGCTGATCATCGGCGAGGACCATAGGCAGCGGTTCGCGGATGATGTTGGCTCCTGAGGCATGGATCGACGCCTGCAAATCTTCGATCGCGTGCGCGAGTACCTCTTCGCTGTCCGTTGGTGTTAGCTCCTTGCCTCGTGTTGCGATCCGCGAGTAAGACAACAAGCCTTGGATCATCGATGTGAGATTCTCCGAGGCGGCGTTGATCTGGGACAGCGTTTGACTGGCAGTCTCATTCATTTGCCCCTGCAGAGCGTCTCGCAAGCGATGACTTGCGTCGCCAATATGCCGCAGCGGCGCCTGCAGATCGTGTGACACCGCGTACGCGAAGTCTTGCAGGTCGCGATTCGCTTGAGCGAGTTCGGCATTTTGCTCTTGGGCACGCTCGACCTCTTTCACGGCAGTCACGTCGGTGAACGTCATCGCGACGCCATCGATGGCCCCGCCCGCGGTGCGGTACGGCTTGACCTTCTGCAAGTAGGTTTCACCGTCGTCATTGGTTACTTCTCGCTCGATCGATTCGCCATGCTTTAGCACCGCGTCGATGTCACCCAAGAGATTCGGGTGGTTAAGTTTGTACGCGATGTGATCGATCGGCCGACCGATGTCTTGTTCAAGTACGTTAAAGGCGGTCGAAATCGCCGGCGTAAACATGCGGATGCGACGCTTCAAATCGAGAAACACGGTGCCGATTTCCGTGCTTTTGAGCAGGTTGTCCATGTCGCTGGTGAGTTGCGTCAACTCGTCGATCTTCTGCTTGTGCTCAGCATTGACCGTGTAGAGTTCCTCGTTGACGCTGTGCAGCTCCTCGTTAGTGCTCTGCAGTTCTTCGTTCGAGGCGATTAACTCTTCATTAGTGCTTTGCAGTTCTTCGTTGCTGGTTTCCAATTCTTCGACGGTCGATTGGAGCGACTCCCGCGTGTAGGCCAGTTCTTGCTCCAGAACGGTGATCCGTTCCGACGACTGCTCTTGCGCGTCGAAGTCTTCGCCCGACTGCTCTGGCTGAGACGGCAACTCGACCTGCTCGAGGCAGATCAAGAACATTCGTTCGTTCGCCTTCGCGAATGGTTCGACGACCACCTTGTACTGCGTCTCCCCCTCGTCGGTACGCAAACGCACGCCGCGGTAGACTACGGAACTACGCTGCTGATTCGCCTTGTGCAGGGCGGCGCTAAGCGCCATGCGGAGTTCGCCGCGGACGAGCTTGAGCACATCGAGCGTAGGTCGACCCTCAGGTTGTATGAGGAGCTGTCGTGCGTTCCCGAACGAATGCACCAGCTCGAAGTACTCGTTGACGAGCAGACTTGAGGGCACGTATTTCGTCAGCAGTTGCTCGTACGCGCTAATAAGCGTTTGCCCCACCTCTTGCTGCGGCTGGCGAGCTACAAAGGGCGAGTGGCGGAGGACGACCTTCGACAGCGCCGGCGTCATCGGCATCCGGGTCGCCATCGGCAGGCGTATATCGCGTTGCTTGCGATAGATCCGCCAGTGACGATCGATGGACTCGAACTCGTTGCTCAGATCGCCAAGCGTCTCGCTGGGGCCAAGGAAGAGCACACCACCGGCTCGCAAGCCAAAGTGAAATAGCGACAAAATCTTCTTTTGGACGCGCGACTCCAGGTAGATCAGCACGTTCCGGCAGCTGATTAAATCCACTTTGGTAAAGGGAGGATCGCGGGTGATGTCGCTAGGTGCGAAGATGACTGTTTGGCGAAGTTCTTTGACAACGTGATACAGATCGCCATTAGCCGTGAAGTATTTCTTTCTGTACTCTTCAGGCACGTTTTCCATTGCGGCGGCAGGGTAAACGCCAGCACTTGCATATTCCAAAGAACGGGAGTGCATATCCGTGGCAAAGATCTTGACGTTCACCTCGCGTTTTTCTTTTCTGATCGCGCTGTGCACCATCATCGCGAGCGAATACGCTTCCTCCCCGGTCGCGCAACCAGGAACCCATAAACGGACTTCTCCGCCGTTCGGAGCCTGGCGAACAAGCCCGGGAATCACCTCCTTGCGAAGCGTATCGAATGCCTCGGAGTCGCGGAAAAACTGTGTGACTTCTACCAGCAGATCGCGATAAAGATTGTCGAGCTCTTCGCTATCCGTTTCGAGTTTGTCGACGTAGTCGTGAATGTTCTCGGACCGCGTAAGCTGGACACGTCGTTCAATCCGACGATCGATCGTCGCCGGTTTGTACAGAGAAAAATCGATCCCGTATTTATGGCGAAACAGGCGAAATATTTCGAGTTTGTCATCGTCCCGCGGCATCTCCTCCGTCATCTGCAGGTGCTCGCCGCCTAGGTACGACGGCATGTGCAAATGCTCTGCGAGCCGAGAGGGCATACGCTCGGGGGGGCAGACGATATCGACGATCTTGGTCGAAGCCGCACTACGCGGCATGCCGTCGAAGCCAGCTGACTCAAGATCTTGCGCGAGAACCAGGCCGCCGCTATTGTGAATCTCTTGGATGCCGCGCGAGCCATCGCTGCCGGTGCCCGACAGGATTACCGCCACGGCCTTGCGTCCTGCGTCCTGAGCGAGCGACCGGAAGAAGATGTCGATCGGCAGGTTGAGGGCGCCGTCGTCCTCCTGATCGGTCAGCAGCAGCTTGCCTTCCGACAGCACCATGTTTTTCTTGGGCGGGATCAGATAGATGTGGTCGGGCTCGACCTGCATGCCATCTTCGACTCGATGGATCGGCATACTAGTGTGCCGCGAGAGCAGCTCGTCCATCAGGCTTTTGAAATCGGGCGACAGATGTTGCACGATGACAAAAGCCATGCCGGTGTCCGCCGGCATGTTGTCGAACAGCCGCTCGATGGCGTCGAGACCACCGGCTGAGGCGCCAACGCCAACAATATGAAAGCCCGGCCGGCCGGCTGCCGGACGCGGTTCGGCCGCCGATGAACTTTCCGTATCGGATTGGGTAGGGGCGTCGCTGCTCATGGCAAGAGTTGGTCCGGCGAAGAGATCATCACTTAGCAAAATCGTTCGCTGATTGTAGCGGATCCGCACTCTCAGGCGAGCGAGGTAAGTGTTCCCGGTAAATAATAAAGCGTCCGACGCTGAGACCGATGACTTGCTACACTGCCACGACATCATCGCCAAAGGCAATGAAGCGTTAAGCTATGCCGCTCAGCCAGCTTAGATACGACTTGGCGTCGTGCTGAAGCGACACAGCCCAACAGTTTCCTTCCGTAACCCGAATGGCCGTTCGCCACGAGGAGCATTCCCGCATGTCCGAAAACACGGTGACCATTCTGCTTGTCGAAGACGACAAGATCGACGCCGAGGCGATTAGACGCGCCTTTATTAAGGCACGGATCGCTAATCCGCTGGAGGTTGTTTTCGACGGGGTCGAAGCCCTGAAGCGGCTACGTGGGACCGACGGCGTAGAGAAAATGCAGCAGCCCTATTTGATCCTGCTTGATCTCAATATGCCGCGGATGAACGGTATCGAGTTCTTGGAAGAGATTCGCGAGGACGACGACCTGCGATCAAGCATCGTTTTCGTACTCACCACATCCGACGACGATCGCGACAAGCTTGCCGCGTACGACAAGCAAGTGGCCGGTTACATGGTCAAATCGAAGGCTGGCGAGGACTTTGTCAAACTCATCAGCATGCTCGACCACTATTGGCGGGTCGTTGAGATGCCGCCAGAAAAAGCTAACGGATAGCCGCCGACGTGGTCGCCGCGTGAGCGGGTTTCGACCATTCGAGTAGTTTCTCAAGCATCGCGTCCGGGCCGAAGGGCTTCGCCAAATAGTCGTTGCAGCCGGCATCCATGCAGGCCTGCCGATCGCGTGGCAAGGAGTGAGCGGTGAGGGCGATGATCGGCGTCGTGACGCCCGCTTCTCGCAACCGCATGGTCGCCGCGTAACCGTCAAGCACCGGCATCTGCATATCCATCAGAGCGACGTCGATCCGTTCGGCTTGCGAATCTTTGCCGGGCAACAGCCGCTCGAAGGCTTGCTGACCGTCGGTGCAGACTTCGACCTCGGCGCCTAGCTTTCGCAGCAGATAGTCGACCAAGCGGTGCGTGTTGGGGCTGTCTTCGGCCAGCAGCACTCGGCGGCCTGCAAGACTGCCCGCAGCACGATTGCCGTCGGACAACCTCCTACGGTTTGGTTCATCGCGGCTGTGAGCTGCTACGCCAAGCGGCCGCAAGCCAACGGGGCTGCCGAGGCTAGATTCGTAATCCGCCACTACGTTCTC